>JAHEKK010000577.1 GCA_024638395.1 Gemmatimonadota bacterium
GGCATGGAAGCCACCGAATTCTGCGAGCGGCTCCTTGCCGATGGGCAGGTCATGATCTTTCCCGGGAAGATCTACGGCGACTACACGGACGACTATGCGCGCCTCTCGTTGACCCAGACGGTTCCCCGCATCGAGGAGGCGTTGGGACGAATGAGTCGCGTGGTCGAACAGATCCGCCGGAAGCGTTCCACCGCATGAGGGCCGCATCGACCATCGAGGCGATACCGGATCCCTATGGACCCCCGGGACCCCGAACCCACCGACGAAGAGGCGTCGAACGATGAAGTCAGACAATCCGAACGTCCGCGGGATCAAGCACATGGCCTTTGCCGTGCGGGATGCGAAGAAGGCCCTGGAGGCCTACGCTCGCTTCCTCCATGTGCCGGAGGACACCGAGGTCACGGTGTATCCGAAGTCCAAGAACCGGGTGGCGCTGTTCTACCTGGGGGGCATCGAGTACCAGCTCTGCGAGTCGATGGAACCCGACGGCCGCTTCGCGAAGTGGATCGAAGCGCGGAAGGCCGAGGGCCTCCATCACATCTGCTACGAGGTGGACGACATCGATGCGGCCCTGGCCCACGCGGAAGCCCAGGGGGCCGAGCTTCGGATCTGTCAGCCGTGCCAGGTCTACGGCTCCCACCCTCACCCGGAGGGGTGGGTGGCCTTTCTCGACGACGAGGCGGGAGGTATCGAGATCGAGTTCATGCAAGTCTACACGCCCGAGCAACTGCAGGAATACGAAGCCTACAAAGGGATCTGAGATGGCCTCCGACCGCACGGTGACCGTAGGAACTGCGTCCGCCGCCCCGGGGATGTCGGCACGCGGGGCGATACCGGTGACCACCCTTGCCGGAGGCACTCCACTGGAGATCCCGGTGGTGGTCCTGAACGGTTCTGGAGACGGCCCGTGTTTCTGGGTTGACGGGGCGATCCATGGCGACGAGCCGGAGGGGCCCCTGGCCTGCCAGATTGCCCTGTCGGAGGTGGATCCGACTCAGCTCTCCGGGACTCTCGTTCTCTGTCCGGTCCTGAACGTTCCCGCCTTCGAGGCCGCACAACGGGGCAACCCGCTGGACACGTTCACCTACGACATGAACCGGATCTACCCGGGGCGACCCGACGGCTATTTGAGCGAGCGCGTCGCGGCGGCCCACGCGGCCGCCATGGGGTCCGTCGCGGACATGGAGATCTCCATCCACTCGGGCGGCGCACACTCGTTTCTGGACAAGGCCATCTTCGTCGACGAGCGCCCCGAGTCGGTGGAGCTGGCGACGGCCATGGGACCGGGCTGGGGATGCATCATGTCCTCCTTCAATCCGAAAGGGAGCCCCATGGCCCACATGAAGGAGCTGGGCAAGGTGGGCATCACGGTCGAGCTGGGAGGGCGCTCCGCCACCTCGCCGCCGGCCTTTGCACGGGTGGGCAGGGAGCTCGCCGATTCCATCCTCAATATCCTGCGACACTACGGGATGTACCCGGGGGAGGCAGCCTACCCGTCTCCGCGGTACCGGGGACAACAGGAGGCCCTGCTGGCACCGGCGTCGGGGATCTTCCTGCCGGAGCCGGGAGTCGAGTTCCTCACCATGATGAAGGAAGGAGACCCCATCGCCCGCATCGTCAACGTCTTCGGCGACACCCTCGCCAAACTCCACGCTCCTGCCGACGGCATGTTCTTCGGGCTTCGGGCCCTTCCGAATGTGACGACCGGCGACTGGTGCTGCTTCTTCTGCAAGGTGGAAGGGACCCGGGACTGAGGATGGAGAGCCGCCGCGACTTCGTGGGCTACGGGCAGCGTCCTCCGGATATCACCTGGCCGGGGGGTGCGCGGCTGGCCGTGAACTTCGTGCTCAACTACGAGGAGGGTTCCGAGTACTCGATCCCTGATGGCGACGGACACTCGGATGCGGCATTGAGTGAGGTGGCTCAGCCGAGGGTCCCGCGGGGGGACCGGGACCTCGGGGCCGAGAGCATGTTCGAGTATGGGAGTCGCGTGGGGTTCTGGCGCCTGTACCGGCTGTTTCGCGACCGGGAGCTTCCCCTCACGGTGTTCGGGTGCGGGCTCGCCCTAGAGCGCAACCCGGAGGCGGCCCGGGCCATCGCGGAGAGCGGTTGGGACGTGGTATGCCACGGTCGTCGGTGGGTCGAGCACTACCTCCTGGACGAGACCACGGAGCGCCGGGAGATCGCAGATGCCTATGAGTCGGTCCACCGACTTACGGGGCGGCCGCCCGAGGGTTGGTACTGCCGATACGCCCCTTCCACCCACACACGGCGCCTGCTGGTGGAACACGGTGGATTCACCTACGACAGTGACGCCTACAACGACGAGCTACCGTACTGGGTGTGGGTCGGCGACCGGTCCCACCTGGTGGTTCCCTACTCCCTGGTCACCAACGACGCCAAGCTCGTGGGCGGCCCCCTGGTGACGGGCCGGGCCTTCGCGGAGTTCCTCGTCGACGCCTTCGAGGAGTTGGCCCTCGAGGCGGACATCCACCCGCGCATGATGTCCGTGGGGATGCACGCCCGGCTCCTGGGCCACCCGGCGCGAACCCGCGGCCTCCGCACCTTTCTCGACCACATCCAGGGACGCGAAGACGCGTGGATCTGCGGCCGGGGGGAACTCGCGGCCCATTGGCGAACCGTCGCTCCCCCGCCTCCCCCTGGGGAAGGGATGACACCCGGGGTGCCCCGATGAATCTGAACGTCCGGGCCCCGGACGCCGCGGCCTTCGCCCCATTCGGCTCTTTCATCGAGCCGCCCGGGGTCGGGGGGCAGGAAATGTTCGGTTCGTGGCTGACCCCTGTCCCGGGTATGTCGCCCCACTACTACCTGAACCGGGTGGCGCCCTCGACGTTTCCCGTGGCCCTGGACCGGGTGGAATGCCATCCGAACGCCGCCCAGCTCTTCCTCCCGGTGGGGGTGTCCCGGTATCTGGTGACTGTGATGCCCTCAGACCCCGCCGGCGCTCCTGACCCGGAAGGGGCATGTGCGTTCGTCGTCCCAGGACACGTGGGCGTGGCCTATCGCCCGGG
>JAHEKK010000578.1:0-1259 GCA_024638395.1 Gemmatimonadota bacterium
GTGGGGATCCCCGTGGCGTTGGGCGGAGGGGCGTCATGACTGCTGTGGTGGTCCGCCAACACGCCGATGCCGACGGCTTCCTCGCTGCCGCGGAGCCGTGGCTGCTCCAGCGCGAGGCTGCGCACAACCTGATTCTCGGGATCGTGGGATCCCTCCGGCAGTCCTCCGGTGGATATGGGCACCCCATCTACCTGGCTACGGTCGAGGCTCACGGATCGGTGGCCGGTTGCGCTTTTCGGACTCCCCCCTTCAAGGTGGGCGTGACGGAGCTGCCGGAGGGAAGCGGGGACGCGCTGGCCCGGGATCTCGCGTGTGTCTACGAGGAGATCCCCGCCGTCCTCGGTCCTCCCCCGGCGGCTCGCGCGGTCGGAGCGGCTTGGTCGCGACTCAAAGGCGTTGCGGCTCGGGAGGGCATGGCTCAGCGTATCTACGCGCTGGACAGCGTGACGATGCCTTCCACCATGCCCCGGGGGTTCATGCGGCCGGCGACCGTGGAAGATCTGGGATTGATCATGGACTGGCTGGCGCGCTTCATGGCCGAGACTGCGCTGATGGGAGCGGCTCCCGACCGGTTGGCCGCTGGATTGATCGATGCCGGAGCCCTCGCACTCTGGGAGGACGGAGGCCCGGTGTCCATGGCGGGATTCTCGGGTTCCACGCCCAACACCGTCAGGGTGAGTTACGTGTTCACGCCGGAGGAGCGGCGGGGCTCGGGCTACGCCAGCGCGCTGGTGGCACACCTGAGCCGCTATCTCCTCGACACGCGGTGTCGCCAATGCGTGCTGTACACGGATCTGGGGAACCCCACGTCGAACGGGATCTATCAACGGATCGGGTATAGGCCGGTCAGCGATGCCCTGGACGTGGTGTTCACCCACGTGGCCAAGGACTGACTTCCGGCCGCCGAACCCACCTGGGCTCCTCCCCTCCCGGGGGTGGACAGGGGCGCGGTTGGAAAGCACCCTTGGGCAGGCCTTTCCTGGTGGATCTGACTGGATTTCAATCTGGAGGTATGCTCGGTGAGATGGACCAAACGGGGCCGAAGCAGGAACCTGGAGGACCGCCGCTTCCAGACTGGGCGCGGTCGAGGCGTGGGGGTGGGCCTGGGGGGCATGCTCTTCCTGCTGGTGCTGAGCTTCTTTCTGGGACCCGAGGTCATGCAGATCCTGGGGCCTGCGTTCACGGCCCCCGCTCCAGCTCCCGGCAGTGACGCATCCGCCGCCGGCGGAGCTTCACCCGAGGAGGAGGAACTGGTCGAT
>JAHEKK010000578.1:1269-3029 GCA_024638395.1 Gemmatimonadota bacterium
TGTCCTTCGTCCTCGACGATATCCAGGAGACCTGGAATCGTGTGCTGCCGGCCAGCGGCAACGCCTACCAGGAAACGCAGCTCGTCCTGTTCCGGGACGCGACCCAGACGGCCTGCGGGTACGGGCAATCCGCCACCGGTCCCTTCTACTGCCCCGGAGACCGGAAGGTCTATCTCGACCTTTCCTTCTTCGACCAGCTGAGTCGGCGGTTCGGCGCGCCCGGGGACTTTGCCCAGGCGTATGTGATCGCCCACGAGATCGGTCACCACATTCAGACGATCACGGGCATAGAGCAGCAGGTTCGAGCGGCACAATCTCGCAATCCGAGCGCCCGCAATCAGATCCAGGTCCGCATGGAGCTCCAGGCAGACTGCCTCGCGGGTGTCTGGGGAAATTCTTCGGCACGGAGGGATCTACTCCAGAGGGGTGACGTCGAAGAAGGACTCCGCGCCGCGGCTTCGATCGGGGATGACGCGATTCAAGAGCAAACCACCGGCCGCGTCCGGCCCGAGTCCTTTACCCACGGTTCCTCCGAGCAGCGTGTGGAGTGGTTCCGTCGAGGCCTGCAGACGGGGGACGTCGGCGCTTGTGACACGTTTGCAGGAGGGGGTTGAGGAGCGAGGATTGGTCGGACGATCCAGGTTCCCCGGGTTGAGACGTGTCGTCCTTGTCCCCCTGGCCGTAGCAGGAGCACTCGCCATGGGACCCCGTGCCCGTGTGTCTCCGGACGCGCCAGCCTTCAGCGACTCCTTGTCCGCGGCCAACGTGGAAGCCTACCTGGCGACGCGGGAGGGCCGGTTTGACGACTTGACGCCCGGGGCGGAGAAGTCCGTGGTCTGGGCCGCCGACCCCGGCGTGAAGACGCGCCTCGCCGTCCTGTACCTCCACGGCTTCTCGGCGACCAATCGGGAGGTCCGGCCGCTGCCGGACCTTGTCGCGAGGAGCCTCGGAGCCAACCTGTTCCTGACCCGCCTTGCGGGCCACGGGCGCCCGGGCCTCGCTCTGGGGGCTGTGGAAGCACGCGACTGGTTGGCGGACGTATCCGAAGCCGTGGCGGTAGCCGAGGCCCTTGGCGAGGTGACTGTGGTCATCGGCACGTCCACCGGCGGAACGCTGGCGCTCTGGGCAGCCACGCGTGGGGAGTGGGCCCAGCGCATTGGGGCGGTTGTCGTGATTTCGCCCAATCTGGGCGTCCGGGATTCGAGGTCCGGCATGCTTCTCTGGCCTTGGGGCGGGAGCCTGGCTCGCGCGATGATCGGATCTGAGCGGAGCTGGGAGCCCAGCAGCGAAGAGCACGGGACCTACTGGACCACCCGCTACCCCACGAAGGCCCTTCTCCCCATGATGGCCCTCGTCGACATGGTCCGAAGCCTGCCCGCGTCGACTTTGACGGCCCCCGTCCTCAACCTGTACGCGGCGGACGACCGCGTGGTCGCGCCGGAGCTGGCCGACGCCTGGGCGTCTGGGCTGGAGGCGTCCCGGTGGCGCTCCCTGGAGATCGTCGGTGCCCTGGATCCGGACCAACACATCCTGGCCGGTGACATCATGTCTCCAGGCACGACCCAGCGGGTGCACGACGAGATCATGGGTTTCCTTTGGCGGCTGCCCGGGTTGGAGCTGGAGGATGCCGGGCCCCCGTCTTCTACCTCCCTACCTTGATCGGAGTGCCCGACGAGCCGTAGGGTGCCACTGCTTGCATGAGTCCGGAGGCCGACCCACCGGAAGAACCCACGCGAACCCTTGCCGAGACGCCCGTTTGA
>JAHEKK010000579.1:0-1036 GCA_024638395.1 Gemmatimonadota bacterium
CCTTTCGCCGACATCCAACCTTCCGCCCACGCCATTCTGACCTCCCCTGGCGAGGTCGATCGTCCATTGGCCCGCACCGAGAGTCACGAGAGGACGATCCAGCCGGTTGCCGACGCCCCTTGGGCGCCACACTTGTGAATCATGACGTGAGGTGAGGCGATGTGGAGGAAGTTGATTCGCGAGGTGGGCATGCGAGAGCGGGAGTTCGTCCAGGTCTCCACGAAGATCGTCGCCGCCGTCGAGGCGAGACCGCCAGACCACTACGCTTTCAGGGCCACCCCTGAACTCCGGACCTTCGCGGAGGAGGTCTATCACATTTCCGACGTGGACTTCCGCCTGTGCGGACTCGCGGCCGGCCGGCAGAGGCCTGAGGGCCCGGAAACCAGCCCACCCGACCAGAAAGCGGGCGTCGTGGACCGGCTCCGTAAATCGCTCGACCTGTGCCGCTCGGCGTTGGCCGGTCTGGACGATCAATCGGCGTTGGAGCCGACCTTCGGCCCGTACGTCCGAGGCCGTCACGTCACCGCGATGCTGGGCCACACCTGGCATGAGTTCGGGAAGCTCACCGTGGTGCTCCGCCTGAACGGCATCGCCCCACCATCTTGAGAGGCCCGAGGCAGGCCCTCCTCACTCCGTGCCGGAGGGCCGCCTTCCGGGCTCTGCTACCAGCCGCCTTCCCCGATGGCGAGCTGGCCTCGAACGAACCTTTCCCAGTACTCCGCGATGAGCTGCGTGGGGAGCCAACTCGCGGCTCCCCGGTCTCCCGGGTACCCGGCCCACGGCCAGGCGTCGCGGCTGGCCGCATCACCCAGCCATCCCGCCGTCTCGTCGGCTGGACGCAAGGGGGCTCCGGACGTCGGGTCCACACGGAACCCCAGAAGGGATACCATCCAGCCGATCGTCATCAGACGCTGTCCGCTACTGAGGGAGTGATGGGGAACCCCCGGCTCGAGTGCGAGGGCCCACAGACCCCCCGCGCGCCGGTTGTCCATGACGACCGAGGCGATCGCCTCGTTGTCCACGAACGAATCGTTCT
>JAHEKK010000579.1:1046-3026 GCA_024638395.1 Gemmatimonadota bacterium
GACGAAGGTGGGAACCGCCAGCGCTTCCGGGTCCGTCAACCGCTCGATCGCTGTCGGCACCTTCAGGAAGAGCCCGGCAACCCTTTCCGGATTCCGGGCCGTGAAACCGGCGGCTTGGGGCGCACCCCCCGAGATGCCATAGACCACCAACGGGACGTCCGCCAATCCAGGGAGCCCGCTCCTGTCCTCGGCCTGGCCCAGGGCGTCGAGGAGAGCCGCGTCGCTTCCCGGCCCGTTGGCCATGGCGGCGCGGGAGGTACCCAGGATGGCCAGGTCGTTCCACCACGCGACTCCCCTCAGGTCTCGTCCGAGCGCCTGGAGCGCGGACTCGACGTCGGCGACGGGCGCCCCGAAGGGCCCGGCCGAGGCGAACGCCCGGGTGTCGGGTCCGCCGAGGGCAAGGACGACGGCCTTCGGCAGGTTTGCCCCGACGCGCATGACGAAGTCACCCAACTCGAGGAGGGTCCCCCAGGTCAGCCCTACGTCCACCACGAGCGCCCCGGAGGACGGGACCGTGATGGCGACCTCGTAGTCTTCGTAGCCCTGGGCGGTGGCCCGGAGCGTCGCGGGTCCCGGCTCGAGCCCCAACAGGCCATAATACCCGCCGGCAAGGGTGGTGTCGGCCCTGGATCCGACGCTCACGATGACTCCCGCGACGCCCGGAAAATCCCCGCCAGAACCCGCATAGACATGCCCCACGACGATGGGTGGCGCCGGAGCTCTGACCGGGTCCAGGCCGTCGTCGCAGGCCAGCACGATACCCGCGGCCACCATGCCCAACAGGGTCCAAGGGCTCGGGGCGACAACAGTAGAGCGTGGCACGTAGCACCTCCTGCAGCGTAGATTTGAACGTGTGGTCGGCGGACGGTCCCGAGGACCTCATTTCGATCGGCGTACTCGGACGTGTCACGCCTCAGTGCTAGACGCGCAGAGAGATCGCAAAACATGCCAAAGGGGGGTCGGCGCAGTCTTGACCGGCCGGCGGATCAGGAGATCACGGAGGCCCTGATCGCGCTTCGGGAAAGGACTCCCGACGCGCTGAGTCGTCTCATGCCAATGGTCTACGACCAACTCCTGGGCATGGCTCACCGGCGACTGGCGGCGGAACGACCTGGCCACACGTTGTCCACCACCGCCCTGGTGCACGAAGCCTACCTGAAGCTCGTCGACCAGACCCGAACCCAGTGGCGAGATCGAGCCCAGTTCTTCTCCGTCGCCGGGCGAGTGATGCGGCGCATCCTGGTCGATCACGCTCGGCGCCACCGAGCCGCCCGAAGGGGCGGTCAGCCCGATGGGCGCCGGGGCGTCCGCGTCTCACTCGACGAAACCGACCTACCCGCACACGAGCGGGCGGACTATCTCATCGCTCTGGATGACGCTCTCGTGCGCCTCGGGGAGCTGGATCCCCGCATGGCCCACGTCGTGGAGTGCCGCTTCTTCGCGGGCCTGACGGAAGCCGAGACTGCTGAGGCCTTGTCCGTGTCTCAGCGCACCGTGGCCCGAGAATGGTCGCTGGCGAAGGGGTGGCTCTACCGTGAGCTGGTCGATGGGTACGACTAGCCGAGAGTGGCGGGCTGTGAAGCGGTTGGTGACGGCCGCTCTCGAGCAACCCGCCGAGGCGCGCCAAGCCTATCTGGAGGCCCGCTGTCCCGATGCCGGCCAGAGGGCCCGCGCCGCCGAGCTCTTGAGCGCCTGTGAGCGTGCCGCTTCCAGTGCGGTCTTCGCGGTTCCGGCCGCCGAACTGGCCGCCCCGGTCCTGGCCGGGGAAGGGGCGGACGACGGCCCGCCGGAGGCCCTTCTCGCCGCGTTGGCCGACCGCTACCGGATCGAGCGCGAGATCGGCCGGGGCGGCATGGGCACGGTCTATCTGGCCCACGATCTTCGCCACCGCCGTGTGGTGGCGCTCAAGCTCCTCAGGACCGACCCGGGTTCATTCGAGGGCTCGGCGGGGGGTGCGCGCCGGTTCGAGCGGGAGATCGA
>JAHEKK010000580.1 GCA_024638395.1 Gemmatimonadota bacterium
GAACCGGTAGTGCGATATCGTTCCAACGATAGTCGACGCCCACGGTCAGGTATGGGCCGGTCTTCCACTGGGCCCCGGCGGACAGTTCCGTTCGGGTGCCGCTCCAGAAGTCGCCCGTGGAGACACCGCCGTTCCCTGAGAACTCCCGGCTGTCATTCGTCTTGAACCGGAACTCGGCCGTGCTGAAGGCATAGTCTCCGGCGGGAAGCTGCCGTCCCTGGATCGACGCCGGCGTCTGCAGGGCCTCGGTACGGCGCCGAAGGTTCACCATGACCCAGTCGCCGGTCTGGAACGACAGCATGTTATGGGAAAGGAGGCTCGTACTCTGTTTCGTCCCGTCCAACCCCTCGATGTAGTCCCCCGTCACCGCCGCCGTCAGCTGCCTCGCCCAGTCGCTCTGCTCGAATCTCGGAAAGGCCGCCAGGGATCCGTCGAACCGCCTCATGTCACGGCGTCGTACGAACCCCAGAGCAGGATTGAAGGCGTCGGGAACGGAGGTGAATCCGAATCCGGCGGAGGTTCGACTGTTCCGAATGTCCAACGCCACGGATCCGGCCGTTGCGGCGGGCCCGTCGGACTCGGAAGACCGGGCAATCCAGCCATCGAAGGAACTGGACCTCAGGAATCGCACCTGAGCGTCCGCTCCCACAACGCGGTTGGACACACCATCGGTGTCCAGGGACGTCACCATCCCCCCGACGGTCGTTCGGGGCAGGGGGTCGGCCCGGAGCCGAAGCACGGAATTCAGCCCTCCGGAGACGATCGCCCCCTGAGAATCTCTGGCGTCGTCCGTGAAGAGACTCAACGCGCCGATTGAGATCGGCCCCGCCTGACCTGTGAGGCGGCCGCCACCGACGATGTCGTTCGTGATGCCCACACGGCGACTGAAGAAGACCTCGGTCTCCCGGGAGTCGCCGAACGAGAAAAGCCCGGCTCGCTCGAGGAAGAACTCACGCTTCTCTGGGAAGAAGAGCCCGAAGCGCGTGAGGTTGATCTGGACGTTGTCCGCCTCCACCTGGGCAAAATCCGGGTTGAGCGTCGCGTCCAGCGTCAGGTTCGAAGTCAGGGAGTACTTGAAGTCGATCCCCAGATCGTTGAGGGTTTCCGTCGCCGACGGCTCGTCCGCGACCTGGCCGGTGGTCGAACGGCCGGTGATGCCGAATGGCTTCACCTCCATGTACCGCCCTCGCCGTAGTCCCTCGAGGCCCGTGAGTGTGGCGTACTGGGACACCTGGGTCAGCCCGTTCCGGAACTCCTGCCCCACGTGGGGGAAGTAGACGACCTCGTTCTTTCGACGGATCGTCCGCTCGACGAGGATGCCCATCTGAGGTGCGTCCGTGTCCGCGAAACGGATGGTAGTAAAGGGAACGGCAGCCTCCACCACCCAACCGTCTTCCGTGATCCGGGCCTGGCTTTCGTAGACGCCCTCCCAGTTCCAGTCCGAGAGCGTCATGGACTCGTCGGTGATGAGGGCGTCTCCCTGGGTCCCAAAGGGATTGATCTCGAAGATGTAGGCGTTGCGCTTGTCGTGATACGTATCCAGGCCGATGCGGATGTTGTCGTCCTGATCGATGCGCCCCTCCCGGTGGAGGATGCTCCGGCGGATCCGGGTCGGATCGGTATCACGAAGCACGAGAGCGAAGTAGAGGTTGCTCTCGTCGAAGGCGATGCGAAGCTCCGTACCCTCCGAAGCCGGTGCTCCGTCCACGGGGACCCGTTGCCGGAAATCGGTAACCGGAGGGATGTCCTGCCAGAACGCTTCCTCCAGAACGCCGTCGATATCGGGACGGGTGGGCGTGGGGTAGGCGCGGATGGAGTTGGCGGGTGTTGGGAGGTCGGTTCCGGCGGGCGACCGCCCTTGAGCGAGGAGTGAGCACGGCGCCAAGGAGAGGCCGGTCAGCAACGGGATCAGCGTTCGGAAAGCCAAGGCGTCGGTTCGTATGGTCGGTTGAAGCGGGGAATCCCGGGGCTGGGCCGAAGAGGTGGCCCTCCGGAGTCGTCGACATGGACAATGACTAAGATACGGCGAATCACGACTTTCGTGGCCGGCTGAGCGCACGCCGATATCCGGCGGGCCTACGAGCCACGATCCGCTAGCGAGGTTGCGTCGCGATCCAAGCCTGCGACACATTCCACTCCCGCTCTTCCGGCACAATCCCGCCACCTTTTTCTTCTCGCGAGACTGCCATGCGCAACGGTCTACGTGACCACGTTCTCGGGTTTGGCCAGATCGCCTTGGTCCTCGTCCTCGGTCTCCTGCTCCCCGCAGAGGGTTCAGGACAGACGGCCCAGCGTTTTTCGATTCAGTTTTCGGGCCTGGGCTCCCTGCCGTTCGGAGGCGGTCTCGACGGCATCGACCTGGGCGCCGGTTTCGAGGCACAGGTTCGCTACAATCCAGGTGCTTTTTCCCTGGGCGCCGGGTTCGACATGACGTTCCACACGGTCGAGCTCACACCCGATACGACCGTCACGCTGGCTGGTGGGTTCGTCGAGCCGAGATACGTGATCGACATCGGGAGCAACAGGTTCGCCCCCTACATCTCCGCCAGGGGAGCGGTGTCTCAGACCAAGGTCGACACGGGAACAGCCACCGGTACGGCAACGGGCTACACCCTCAACGGTGGTGGTGGGGTGCTGCTCGTCCTTGGCGAGCGGGCGAACCTGGATCTGGGAGCGACCCTGGGCTTCAAGGACGTGGGTACTGCCGAGTTCACGACCGGTACCTTCGATCTGGGAAGCGGGTCGAATCTCATCGTTCGCCTGGGCCTCGCTTTCGGTTTGGGCGGCTGAGGGCCATGGGACGGACTCCCGCCGGTGGGCGACGTGGCACGGAACGGGGCGGGCGTGCCGCCCACGCGAACGGAGAGGAAGAAGAGGCGTTGGAGCGGTCGCGGTCCCCGGTCGTCTGCGCACTTGCCTTGGTCCTCATGGCGAGCCTGGGCGGATGCGCTTACTCGGCCTCGGAGGCTGATTCCTACGTATCGCAGCAGCTTCCCTCTCCAGGCAGCCT
>JAHEKK010000581.1 GCA_024638395.1 Gemmatimonadota bacterium
GGGCAGCGCCACGTGAGATAGGGACACCACACCCGACGGCCATTCTACGTCGAGGGGCTCCGTGGAGCTCAGGGGTGACAGCGGGTCCTTCTTGCGAAGCACCACGGCGTTGCTCTCCGGACTCGCGTTGGTGACCAGGGTCAGGCTGAACGGCAAGGTGAGGTCGCCAAGGAGCCGCGCCGTCAGCGGGCCGGGATCCGAGGCCAGCACCGTGGAGTTGACGCTGTTCCGATTCACATCGAACAACACCAGCTCGTGCCGCCCCGCCGCCAAGTGCTGGAGGAGATTGTCGACGACCGCATCGGTGGACACCGTGGCGTCCACTGCTGAGAGAAACGCCAGGATCGGAGGGATGTCCTGCAGGGGACCTTCGGCGGCCCGAGCCTCGATCTCACCCGCCACCGAACGGGTCAGACGATGGACCTGGTGTCCCGCGTTCACTGAGAAAGAGTTGTACTTGTAGGGGTCGAACTCCGGCAGAATCGTCTGCCAGGTCAGCTTGTCCAACCCCGGTAGCAGCGCCATGCGCAGGTTCCATTTCGCCAGCGCTGCCAGGGGCGTGATCCCCATGGCAGGTGAGATCAAGACGAGGCTGGCCGGCTTCGGGCCCGACTCCGGGACGTTCAACGCATACTGTATGGCCAGGGTTGCACCCGTCGAGTAGCCCACGATGTGGACCGATTGGTCGCCCACGACCGTCAAGAGATGTGCCATGGCCAGGGTCACCGCCGCCGCCAGGTCCTCGGACGCTACCTCCCTCAGCCCGGTCGGCGCCGTTCCGTGCCCAGGCAGCCGCAAGCCCACGACCCAGTACCCCTGGCGGTGGAGTGCCTGACCCAGCGCTCTCAAGCTGTATGGCGAGTCGGACATGCCGTGGAGCAGCAGGACCCCCCCCTCTGGGTCGTCGGCACCGAGCTCGAAGCTGCGGTTCCAGTTGCGGTCTCGGTCGCGGGGGTCCGCCACGCTGCCGGCACTGAATCTGGCCAGGGTCAACGCCGGTCCCGTATCCGTCTTCGCGTAGATCTCGGCCTCCAACTCCCGGAACAGCCGAACCTCGAGGTCCAGGTAGTCGTCGAAGCTCCGAACCTCGTCGGCGCGCTTCGCCGTGAACTCCTCGGAGAGCTCTGCGGTGTGCCAGACCTCGAGCGAGGGGCCAGCGCGGACTCGGTGCACGTACAGGGCAAATGCGCCCACCACGAAACCCAGCGATGCAACGAGGAGGTAGCCGCCCAGGCGCTTGAGGCGTCCCGTCGGGACACGAGGCCTCTTGTCCCCACCGACGCCGGCCTCCGGCCAATCCGCCTGTGTCATGGGTCCTTCTCCTTCGTACGACATGACGGCTCCTCGGGCCCTTTCGTGACCGGCTCTCGGTGGATGGCTCGCGGGAGGAACACGGTAGGCTCTCTCGTGTCCCCGTCCAAGGGAGCGTTACCTTGCTGGACCCCCGGCTCCGGAAGAAGATCACATGAAGCCCCTCCACGCCACGATGTCACGGATCACGACCCGGCGGCCCCGGGCAACCGAGCCGAGAGCCCCGTGGCTCGGGTCGGCTCGCCGGGCAGGACTCCTGGCGGCTCTGCTCTTCCATGGCTCTGGGGCCGAAGCGGCCGGTCAGGACGTGTCCGTAGCGATCTCGCCGCCTGGAGGCCCAGGGGGCACCGAAGTGGTCGTGCGCGCCCGAGGCCTGCCGCCTGGGAGCACCGTGGTGGTGGGCTTCGGCGGGATCGCCAGCCCCCACGAAATCCTGGGCGAAGCGCCGACCGATTCCGAAGGGGCACTGTCCCTGACCGATACGATCCCGTCCTGGGTGGAACCGAACCGCAGCTACCTCTTCTACGTGGCGTTCTCGGACCAGCGCCCGGTCGCCTTCTCGGATCCGTTCCTCGTGACGGGTCCCGACGGCGTGGTGCGGGTGAGGGGACGAATCACCGACGAGGGCGTGACGTGCCCCGCCATGCGGGGCCCGGGCGAGGAGCTCTACACCCTGGCGGGATCTCTCGGGTCTGCCGTGCCGGGGGACGACGTGGCCGTGACCGCGACCATCGCGGATGCGTCGATCTGCATGCAGGGAATCACGCTCGTGGTCCAGGAGATCGAGGGCGCGACGCCACGCGGATAGCCAGCCCGCCGCGGTTACGGGCCGGTCAGGCGGGGGATTCGCCGGCCGGGGCCATCCTGTCGACCTTGGTGAGGGCCACGGCGTTGATGCAGTACCGGAGGCCGCTGGGTCGGGGCCCGTCGGGGAAGACGTGCCCTAGGTGCGCGTCACAGGTGTTGCATGTGGTCTCGACCCGACGCATCCCGTACGAGTTGTCGGCGACATAGGCGACGGTGTTCGGCCTTACCGGTTGGGTGAACGACGGCCACCCGGTGCCGGATTCGAACTTCTCCTCCGAGTCGAAGAGCAGGGTGTCGCAGCAGACACACGCGTAGAGGCCGGGCTCGAACAGGCTGCACATCTCAGAGCTGAAGGCCCGCTCGGTGCCTTTCTGACGAGTGATCCGGTATTGCTCGGGCGTGAGCCGGGCCCGCCAGTCCGACTCAGAGAACTCGACCCGGCGGTCGGGCTCGGGGTTGCCCTCCTTCGTGAACCTCAACACGTCGCTCCACTTCAACATCCGACTCGTCTCCCTCGCATCGAAAGGCGTCGGTGTGGCCGATGGTTCAGCGCCGTGATACCCCCCGGCCGTTCCAGTCTAGCCCACGAGCGACGAGCGGGTTCCGGATCGTCGAGTGCGGAGAGTCCGCGCCTCAGTGGACCGCTCAGCCCGGGAGGGGCCGCCCCCACCTCTCAGTGCGAGTCACTGGGACGACGGCCGGACCTGGCCCGACCGTTCTGAGGCCGGGAGCGACTGCTGGCCTGGGGCCGGGAGCGACTGCTGGCCTGGGGCCGGGAGCGACTGCTGGCCTGGGGCCGGGAGCGACTGCTGGCCTGAGGCCGGGAGCGACTGCTGGCCTGGGGCCGGGAGCGACTGCTGGCCTGGGGCCGGGAGCGACTGCTGGCCTGGG
>JAHEKK010000045.1 GCA_024638395.1 Gemmatimonadota bacterium
AGCCCGGAGGCGCGTCGCCCCGGGCGGCGACCGCGTGGGCCATCTCCGCGAGGGCATCGTCGGGGACGGCGATCACGAGGGCGGAGGTCCCCTCAGCGGGACGGTCTACGCCGAACACGTAGTCCGCCAATCCCTGAGTGAAAAGGGGGTGGCTGGGGGGCTCGGGCCGGCGCCCGAAGTAGGTCAGCCGGGCGATCTGGCCGGATTGCCACAGGGCGTATCCGAACGAGAGGCCCGCGCGTCCCGGGCCGAAGATGACGAGCCGCTCCTTCACGGTAGCCTCAAGACCCCGACTCGACGACCACGCCGGGAACCCCGCGCAACCGGCCGATCAAGGCCTCCGGAGCCTTGGCCAGGACGGTCACGATGGCACCCTCCTGGGTCTGCTCCAGTACCTCGGCACCGTCGTACAAGGAGGCCAGCGTCCTGCCGTCGGCCAGGGGAAGCCGAACGCGGACATCCGTGAGTCCGCCCCGGGCCCGGGCCTTCAACGCATCCCGCAGCCCGGCGAGGGTTTCCGCCCTCTGCGCCGAGGCGAAGACCGTCGGCAGTGGCTCCAGGGCCTGGGCCCGATGACGCAATGCGAGGAGATCGTCGGACGACAGGAGATCGATCTTGTTGAAAACGAGAATCTGCGGTCGCTCGTGGAGGGCGAGCTCCTCCAGCACCCCCATGACGACCCGTCTGTGGGCCTCCGCCTCGGGATGGGACGCATCGATCACGTGGAGCAGGACGTCTGCTTCGCGAGCCTCCTCCAGCGTGGAGCGGAACGAGGCTACCAGATGGTGGGGCAGCTTTCGGATGAATCCCACCGTGTCCGTGACAAGGGCTTCGAATCCGTCACCCAGGTCGACCGATCGAGTGGACGAGTCGAGGGTGGCGAAGAGACGATCCTCGATGAACTGAGACGTACCGGAAAGGGTGGCCAGGAGAGACGACTTCCCTGCATTGGTGTACCCCACGAGGGCCGCGCGGAAAGCCCCCTCCCGGTGCTTGCGCTGTGTGGCCCGGGCCTGCGCCACGGCCCTGAGCTTTTTCCGGAGGTCGGCGATCCGGGTCCCGATCAACCGCCGGTCGGTCTCGAGCTGGGTCTCACCGGGCCCCCGCAGGCCGATGCCTCCCCGAATCCTGGATAGGTGGCTCCACATCCGCCGCAGCCGGGGGAGCAGGTATTCCAACTGGGCCAATTCCACCTGCAGTCGGGACTCGCTGGTCCGGGCGCGGGTGGCGAAGATATCCAGGATCAACTCGGCCCGGTCCATGACCCGGACGCCGAGAAGGGTCTCCAGGTTCTTGCCCTGGGCCGGGGAAAGCTCTTCGTCGAAAATGACCAGATCCGCGCCGAGCGCCTCGACCAGCTCCGCCAGCTCGTCGGCCTTGCCCTTCCCCAGGTACAGTCTGGGGCTGGGGGACTGGAGCCTCTGGACGAGGCTTCCCACCACGAGCCCGCCGGCGGTGTCCGTGAGGCGCCCCAACTCGGCCAGGTGCTCCCGGATGACCTCCGGCCGCTCGCCCCCCGAGGGCGCTCCTACGAGGATCGCCCGTTCGACCGGTGTCCGTTGATCCAACAGCTGGGTGGGCAAGTGCCCTCCGTCCTGTGTCGAGTTCCTCCCGGGCTCCCCTACCGCCAGGCGACCCCTGCCCACCCGGGCCCTCGCGCATCCGCGGGTGTGGGTCCACACCGGGAGAGGAGCATGCAGGAGGCGATCCAATGTCCCACGATCCACCCACACCAGCAACCGTCGCGAGGGGTCCCCCAGTCCGGCCCCGGAGAGACCTGCGGACCGGCCAGACAGGGGAGCATCGACCTCGGATCCGCCGACCGGAGACCTTTCGCGGTACCGAAGCTCTCAGTCGGGGATGACAACCCCGTTTCGGATCCACCCGAGCATCGTCGTCCGATCGGGGGGGCGGGGCCGGGCCCAGGCAGCTTCGAGGAGCGCGTTCAGCAGCTCTCCCATGACCGGCCCCCCCGGCACCCCCATCGCCATGAGATCCGCCCCTCCCACAGGTAGTTCCCTGGGGCTCAGGGGAATCCCCCCCGACAGGTCTCCACGTACGGCCCCCAGCGCCCGCCGTGAGCCGAGCTCATGGCTGGTCCCTCCGATCCGGCACGAAGCCACCCAGAGCCGGATCACGTCCCGCAAAAACGGACGCTCGATGGCGGCCATCCAGCGCCGGCGCTCCACCGGACCGCCGTCGGCCAGGGACGAAGGGGGGACTCCGGCCGCGACCAGAGTGGAAATGCGGCGCACCTCCGCATTGGAAAAGCGCAGCCGGGTCAGCACCGGGTCCGGATCCCTGCGCCCCTCTCCATTCAGGGCCATCAGGAAGAAGGCGGACAGCCGCACGAGCGGCCGGTGGGACGGCACCGCATCGACGAGGGCGAACGATTCCCCGGGGTCTTCAGGGTCGAGAGCCGGGTCGATGCGGGGGAAGACCCCGGCCCGCCGGTACAAACCGAGGGCCGCCGAGGGGCGCGGGCCGGCTACGACCTTGGACAGCTCATCCCGCACCCGCTCGGGAGAAAGGCCCTCGATTCCGTCCACCGCGGCCTCGAGTCCCTCCCAGGTCGCGGCCTCGACCTCCAGATCCAGGGCACCCGCGAAGCGAAGGCCCCGGAGGACCCTCAGGTAGTCCTCCCGGAAGCGCTCCGACGGGGTCCCCACGGCCTTGAGCAGCCCCTGCTCCAGATCCCTCCGTCCGGCGAAGGGATCGCGGATTTCTCGACGCAGCGGGTGCCAGGCAATGGCATTGATGGTGAAGTCGCGCCGCGCCAGGTCCTCCTCGAGGGTCTCCGAAAAGGAGACGATGGCCTTCCGCCCCATGGGCAGGACGTCGCGACGGAAAGTCGTGACCTCGTAGAGCACCCCATCCCGGCCGAAGACACCCACCGTGCCGTGATCGATACCGATGGGCACGGTTCGCCGGAAGAGGCGCCTCACCTCTTCCGGGCGAGCTCGAGTAGCCAGGTCCCAGTCGGCCTTCCCCTGGCCCCGCAGGGCATCCCGCACCGCACCTCCCACGGCCCACGTCTCGAACCCCGCCTCCTCGAGCTTGCGGGTCAGCTCGGCCACCGCAGCCGGAGCCTCCAACTGAACGCTCATCCGACCAGAACGGCCCCGCCGTTCACGTTGACGATCTCGCCCGTGATGTGACGGGCAAGGGGGGAACACAGGAGCACGACGGGGCCTGCTACGTCCTCCGCCGTCGCGATCCTCCCGATGGGGATACCGGCCGTGATCCGCTCCCTCCCGCCGGCGCCGAAGGCGCCCTGTGACATCTCGGTGTCGATCCAGCCCGGGGCCACGGCGTTTACCGTGATTCCCCGCGCCCCCACCTCGACGCACAGCCCTTTGACGAGGGAGATCATGGCGCCCTTCGTGGCGGCGTAGTCCCCGTGATAGGCCTCGCCCCGCTGGCCGGCAGTGGAGGAGACCAGGATCACACGTCCGTCGTCGCTCATCCTCCGAAGCGCCTCCCGGGTCGTGAGGAAGATCGAATCCAGATTGACGGCCATGGTTCTCCTCCACCGGCCCAGCTCCATGTCCTGCAGAGCCACGTCTTCGGGGGGCCATACCCCCGCGTTGCCGACGAAGATGTCCAGCCGCCCCTCGAACTCCTCGTCCACCCGCTTGAAGAGCGCGGCAGCGCCCTCAGGCTCACCCAGGTCCCCGGCCTCTGCCCAGGCCTTCCGTCCGAGAGCCCTCGCAGCCTCCACCACGCGGTTCGCGTCTTCGTGACGATTCCGGAAGGAGATCCCCACGTCCGCCCCCCCACGGGCGAGAAGCAAAGCGGCGGCCTCACCGACGCCCCTCGAACCTCCGGTCACAAGGGCTCGTTTTCCCGTGAGGTCGATCGCCAGACCACTCATGCCGGCATCCACTTTCCGCCCAGGTGGGCCACGTGTTGGGTTTCGGAAGTGAGGATCTCCCGGAGGATTCTCAGCGTCTCCCCGTCGTGGGAGCAGGCTTTGAGGGCCTCCTCGTATGCCGCCACCTCGTCGGCTTCCCTTCCTCGCGCTTCGGCCTCCCAGGCGTCGACCGGAGGCAGCGGCGGCGTGGACCTGGGAAGCTCCGCGGGGGGGACGCCCAACTCCAGCAGCCGCGCCGTGAGGCGAGACAGGTGATGTTGTTCGTCGGCGTGGAGGCCATTGAAGCGCTCGGCGAGGGCGGCATCTCCGTCCTCCTCGGCACGAGCCGCGAGAGCCCGGTAGAAGAGGGTCTGGCCCTTCTCCTGGAGTCGCAGCGCCTGGAGCGTCTCCGGAACCGCCCCTCCCTCTCCGGCTCCATCCGGTGGGTGACGGGAATCGTCTCCCGTCTCGACGCTCCCTTCGGCCATCCGCGCCTCCACGTACCGGCACACCACGTGCCCCAGGGCCAGATGGATTTCCTGAGCTCGGGAGGTGGTACCCGTGGGAACGACAAAGGCCGCATCCACACGGTCGAGAAGCGCACCGCCGCCCTTGGCCAACATGGCCACCGAGCGGAGTCCCACCCTCCGGGCCGCGTCCGCCGCCACAAGGAGGTTGGGCGAGTCTCCCGACGTGGAGTGGAGCACGAGGAGGTCTCCCGGGCGCCCCAGGGCCTCCACCTGACGCGCGAAGACGTGGTCGTATCCACGGTCGTTGGACTGGGCCGTCAGGACGGAGGTGTCCGTGGTCAACGCAAGGGCCGGCAGCGCCCTACGCTCCCTCTCCATGCGAACCACGTATTCGGCGGCGAGATGCTGTGCGTCCGCGGCCGAACCCCCGTTGCCGCAAAACAGGATCTTCCCCCCACCCTCGATGGCCTCGATCACCCACTCCGCGTACTGGACCACGGGCCCCAGATCGGCGGAGGCGACTCGCTGGGCCAGGTCCGCCAGGTCCGCAAGGGCGCCTCGAATGTCGGACGTCAGCCGCTGATCCATGATTTGATGCGCTCCAGTAGAGTCGGTTCCGGCACCACCGGCGGTACGGGGAGGGGCGGCTCGCCATCGAACAATCGCCCTGGGTTCACGGCCGCCAGCAGCTCGAATGCGTCCTCCCCCCCCATTGCCACCATGGCCTCTCGTCCCTCGTCGATCAGAAGCTCCAGGTGGGGACGGCCATGGAAGTCCGTCGAGAGGTAGTCCAGCAGCCCCTCTGACAGCAAGCCCAGAATGAGGGCCCGGGGCCCGGGACCGTATCGACCCACCAGAGACCCGTAGTTGCCCTGAAGCAGCGCGCCCGTTGCCTTCCATTGGCGCACGACGTGCAGATGAGCGTCGATGCCGCTGTATCGCTCGGGGTGGGCCACCACGGGAGTCAGGCCGGCTCTGGCGATCTCCTCGAGCACCTGCGCGGTTCCCGGCGGAACCTGAAACCGTGGCCATTCCACGAGAACCGACGAGGTTCCCCCCAGATGCAGGCGACCATCCGAGAGGTCCGGATCCGGGATATCCAGAAGCACTTCATGTCCCCGCCGGAAATCGACGTCTGGCCATTCTTCCTGGACGGCCTCCTGCACCAGCACCCAACCCTCATCCATCCGCTGGAGCTCCTCGGCCAGCCGCTGAGCGTCTTTTGTCACGCTCCCCTGGAAATGGGGCGTTGTGATGATCCGATCGATTCCGGCGGCCACCATCCGGCCGATCCCTTCCAGGGCGTCTTCGAGAGTCTGCGATCCGTCGTCCACGCCGGGGACCAGGTGGCTATGGAAATCGGCAAGTCGGAGGCCGCTCAAACCCGGTCCTCGAGAAACGACGAGAGGAAGCTGCGTAGAATGGCCTTGAACTCAGCCCCCGCGCCCTGGGACTCCAGGGCTACTTCGCAGGCCCAGGTCAGATAGGCATCAGCCGCCAGGAGATGGAAGGCCGCGTCCCTATCGGCAGCGGGGAGGGACAGCGCGCCCTCCATGGCGGCCCGAGCCGCGTCGGTGAGGGCCGCTGGCGAGGGAGACTCGGGGACGTCGAGCAGGTCCAGAAACTCAGCAGGGACAGGGGGCGTGCGCCCTCGGGCCCAGGCACCGCTCATCCCTTCGCTCCGAACCCACGGACGTAGGCCACCCCCGCTTCGATGGCCTCGTCCAGGCGGCTGGGATCGGGCACTCCGGCCTGCGCCATGTGGGGGCGCCCGCCCCCCCGACCTCCGAAGACCGCCGCCGCCTCCCGGACCAGGAGATCCGCCTTGAGCCCCGCTTCGATCAGCGGATCGGAGACGAAAGCGAAAAGCGTATGCTTCCCTCCCGGCATCTCCGCAGCCACAAGGGCCACGCCGGCCTCGGTACCCGAGAGGAAGGCGTCTCCCCACGCGCGCGCATCATCCGCACCCCGCGCGAGAAGACGAACGCCCCGGAACGTCGCCGTCCTGCCCGCCACACGCACCTCGGCCTCGCTGACGACCGTTGCTCCGTCGCCCCCGCCGCCGGATCTCAGATCTTGCAAGAGTTGATCGAGCTCATCTCGTTCTGCTGCAATCTTTTCTACTCCGCGCTCCAGGTTGTCCGGGCTGACCCTCAACGCGTCGGCCAACGACCGTACCCGCTCTTCGTAGCGGGCCATTGCTCGAAAGGCTCCCGGGCCGGTCGCCGCCTCGATGCGCCTCACGCCCGCGGCCACGCCGCTCTCCCCGAGAATGCGGAAGAGTCCGATCTCACCCGTATGGCGTACGTGGGTACCCCCGCAGAGCTCCATGCTTATGCCTGGCACCTCGACGACCCGTACCTCGTCCCCGTACTTCTCCCCGAAGAGGGCCATGGCGCCCGCCGCGACGGCCTCCTCATGGGAACGAACGGAGATTTCCACAGGGTGGTCTGCCCAGATGGCCTCGTTCACGGCGCCCTCGATGTGGGCCAGCTCGTCCGGGGCCAGGGGGCCTCCGTGGGAGAAGTCGAACCGAAGCCGATCCGGAGCCACCAGGGATCCCCGCTGCGCCACATGGTCCCCCAGGGAGTCCCTCAGGGCAGCGTGAAGAAGGTGGGTTCCCGTGTGGTTCCGCTCCGTGTCGTGACGTAGCTCCTCGTCGACGGCCGCGAACACCTTCCGGCCGAGGGCATCGGTTCCGGGAAAGGCGCCCTCCACCGTCCCGAACACGGCGAATCGGTCCTGGACGCGCTCCACACGGGTCACGGAGAGAGACCATCCCTCGCCGGATACCCGGCCTTGATCGGACACCTGCCCGCCGCTTTCCAGGTAGAACGGATGGTCGGCGAGGACCAGCCCGGTCTCCGATCCGGCCTGTGAGACACCCACCACCCTGGTTTCCACCCCACCGGGCCCGTAGATGTCGATGTTCTGCTCCGCTCCGGACTCCATGGTCCAGTCATCCTGACCTCCGGACGCTGCCGAGCCGGTCTGTGCGCGGTCCGCCCGGGAGCGCGCCCGCTGCTCCTCCAGGGCGACGTTGAATCCCTCCACGTCCACCGCATACCCACGCTCCTCCGACATGAGCTCCGTCAGATCCAGAGGGAACCCGTAGGTGTCGTAGAGCCGGAAGACCTCAGGGCCCGGGATGACGGGGCGCCCTGACCCCGGGTCGCGAGGCGGGGCCAGCTCGTCAAAGCGGGCCATCCCACCGTCGATGGTGGCGAGGAAGCGATCCTCTTCGGCCCGGGTGATGTCGAGGATGGACGACTCCCGTTCGGTGAGTTCGGGAAACACCTCTCCCATCTCGGTGACCACTGCCGCCACCACCCGGTGGAGCGTCGGCTCACGGCGGCCGAGGAGCCACGCATGGCGGACGGCTCGCCTGAGGATGCGCCGCAGGACGTATCCCCTTCCCTCCGAGGACGGATACACGCCGTCGGCCAGGAGAAAAGCCACGGCCCGGGCGTGGTCCGCCAGCACACGGTAGCTGACGCCCTCGGAGGTCTCCGGGTCGTACGGTCGCCCGATGACCTCGGCCACCCTGGCCAGCAGGGGGCGGAAGAGGTCGGTGTGGTAGTTGGAGTCCGCCTTCTGGAGTACGGCGGCGATGCGCTCGAGTCCCGCGCCCGTGTCGATGGAAGGAGCCGGCAGTGGGTGCAGGGTGCCCTCATCATCCCGGTCGAACTGCATGAAGACCAGGTTCCACAGCTCGAGGAACTCGCCGGCCTCGCCCCGCTCTTCGAACTCCTCCGTGGAGGGAATGACACCCCATTCGGCCTCCGGACGAAGATCGAAGTGGATCTCCGAGCAGGGGCCGCAAGGCCCCGTGTCGGCCATCTGCCAGAAGTTGTCTTTGTCACCGAGGCGGAACACCCGTTCCGGAGGGATGCCCGTGACCTCGGGCCAGAGTGCCGCGGCCTCGTCGTCGGTGTGGTGCACCGTGGCGAACAGGCGGTCGGGATCGAGGCCCAGTTCCTGGGTCAGGAAGTCCCAGGCGAATGCGATGGCTTCTCGCTTGAAGTAGTCGCCGAAGGAGAAGTTGCCCAGCATCTCGAAGAACGTGTGATGTCGGGCCGTCTGACCGACCTGCTCGAGGTCGTTGTGCTTGCCCCCGGCCCTCAGACACTTCTGGGAGGTGACGGCACGGAGGAAGTCCGTGCTCTCCGTACCGACGAAGACACCCTTGAACTGCACCATGCCGGCGTTCGTGAAGAGAAGGGTATCGTCGCCCTTCGGCACCAGGGGCGAGCTGGGGACGATGGTGTGGGATCTGGCCTGGAAGAACTCCAGGAAGCGGCGACGGATCTCGGCGGCGTTCATGGCGTGGCTTGGCGGGGTGCGCTGGGGGGGAGAGGCCCCGGAATCGCTACCAAGTTAGTCGAACGAGCCCCGCAGCGAAGGGACAGTACCCATGCCCCATTTGCCGAGGCGGTGCTGGAAAAGGATGGGTCCCGGAGGGCCCCTTCACGACCCTCCGGAATCCCGGAGAGGAATCACACCACCTTCATGGCGGGGACATCCTCCCCTTCCTCTTCCTCCTCGGTGTCACCTCCGGCCGAGGCCGCTGGGGAAATACCGAGGGCGGTCAGCAGCCGGGCTTCGATCTCGTCCGCGACGTCCTGGTTCTCATCGAGGAAGGTCCGGGAATTCTCCTTCCCCTGCCCCAGGCGGAGCTCGCCGAAGGAAAACCAGGATCCAGACTTGTCGACGATGCCCTCGTCCACGCCCAGGTCGATGAGGAGTCCCGTGTGGCTGATCCCCTTGGCATAGAGAATGTCGAATTCGGCCTGCCGGAAGGGCGGGGCGCACTTGTTCTTCACCACTTTGACCCGGGTCCGGTTCCCTACGACTTCCTGTCCCTCCTTCAAGGCGCCGATGCGACGGATGTCCAATCGAAGGGACGCATAGAACTTCAGAGCCCTGCCCCCGGAGGTGGTCTCCGGGCTCCCGAACATCACGCCGACCTTCTCCCGGATCTGGTTGGTGAAGATCACCGAGGTGTGGGAGCGATTGACCGCTCCCGTGAGCTTGCGAAGAGCCTGACTCATCAGCCGGGCCTGGAGACCAACGTGGGTATCTCCCATCTCCCCTTCGATTTCCGCCCGGGGCACCAACGCCGCCACGGAGTCGATGACCACAACGTCAACGGCATTGCTGCGAATCAGCACCTCTGCGATTTCCAGGGCCTGCTCGCCCGTATCGGGCTGGGACACGAGGAGGTTGTCCACATCCACGCCGAGTTTACGGGCGTACTGGATGTCCAGTGCGTGCTCCGCATCGATGAAGGCGGCGATCCCGCCCCGGCGCTGGGCATTGGCGATGACGTGGAGACAAAGGGTCGTCTTGCCCGAGGATTCGGGACCGTAGACTTCGCTGATGCGGCCCCGGGGTATCCCCCCGATTCCGATGGCGGCGTCCAGATTGAGGGCACCGGTCGAGATGCTCTCGATCTGAACACTGGCCCCGTCGGCGCCCATCTTCATGATGGCACCCTTGCCGTAGGACCGCTCGATCTGCGTCAGAGCGGTAGTGAGGGCCTTTTCCTTCCGTTGCTGATCCTTCGACGTCTGATCGGACATCGTCCCTGCTTTCTCTTCCAGGCGGGCGGGATTGGAGGGTAGACGAGAGACCGGCGCTCGACCGGCACCCAAGCTACTGAAACCGAAGATAAAGCGAAAGAGGTCCAGGGCCGGTATCACGGGCCTCGCCATCGACTCACGGGTCCCTGTTCCCCGAGCTCGCCCGTCGTCATCGTTCGGGATACCACAGTAGGCTGTTTCAGGGGGTCCGGGCCATGGCTCCCTGGGCATTCCCCACGCCCGAGGCCATTGCGGCCCGCCGGAACCCCATCCCGCCGGGACGCGTTCTCCACGAGCCGAGGGCATCTCTCCGGACGTCTCCGCTGGCGTCCGTCCGACGCGACATGATACCGTCCGGTCCCGTGACTCCGGGACGTGGACCCCCGGCCCCTCCCCCATTGGCGTGGACCCGGAAGGCGGAGCGATGAGCGAACGATACGATCTGGTCGCCATAGGAGGCGGTACCGGAGGCCTGGTTTCGGCCGCAGGAGCCGCGTACCTGGGGCTCAGGTCCGCCATCATCGAGAAGACGGCACTGGGAGGGGACTGTCTGTGGACCGGGTGCGTGCCGTCGAAGGCACTGATCGCCTCAGCCCGCAGGGCCCATGGCATCAGGACCGCCGACCGCCTTGGACTCCCCGGCACGGCTCCAGACGTGGACTTCGGAGCCGTCATGGCCCGAATGAGGGACGCCCGCGACGTGGTGGCCCACCACGACGACCCGGAGCGTTTCCGCGAGATGGGCGTAGACGTGCATTTCGGGGCCGCGCGCTTCATCGACGCCGGTACGGTGGACGTCGAGGGGGTTGGACCTATTCGTTCCAAGCGCTTCGTCCTCGCCACGGGGGCCGTCCCGGCGGTTCCTCCGATTCCCGGTCTGGCCGAATCGGGATATTGGACCCACGAGACCGTGTTCGACCAGCGCGAGCTCCCTCCGCGGATGGTGATCCTCGGGGCCGGTCCCATCGGCATGGAATTCGCCCAGATCTTCAGCAGACTGGGATCCAGGGTCACCGTGCTGGAGATGGGTGATCGGATCCTTCCGAAAGAAGACCCCGATGTGGCCGAGTATCTGGTCCATCTCCTGACGAAGGAAGGCGTGGACATCCGCACCGGCTCACGGGCCGTTTCGGTGGCGCCGGGGCCGGGAGGGATCAAGGTCGACGTCGCCGGGGGGGAGCCGGCTCTTGGTGACAGGGTCTTCGTGGCCACCGGGCGCAGGCCGAACACCGAAGGCCTCGGGTTGGAGAACGCCGGCGTCGCCACCGACAATGGCGCCGTGAAGGTGGATGACACCCTCCGGACCACGGCCCGGAGAATCTGGGCGGTGGGGGACGTGACCGGAGGCCTCCAATTCACCCATGTCGCGGAACACATGGCACGGGCCGCGCTGCAGAACGCCATTTCGCCTCTGAGCCGGAAGGTCCGGTACGATACGGTCCCGTGGGTGACCTACACGGACCCCGAGGTGGCTCATGTGGGGCTCTCCGAAGAGGAGGCGTCGGCCGAGGGTGCGTCCACGTATCGATACGACTACGCCGACCTGGATCGCGCCATCGTGGACGCATCCACCGCGGGCTTCGTGAAGATTTCCGCCGACGGCAGGGGGAAGATCCTCGGGGCGACGATCGTGGCCCACGGAGCCGGGAACCTCATCCAACCCCTGGTCCTCGCCATGAAGCACGGCCTGGGCCTCCGTCAGGTCGCCGGCACCATCTTCCCCTATCCGACCATGGGAGAGGGCGTGAAGAGAGCTGCCAACGAATACATGCGAGGACGCCTCGAGACCACGGGCGGTCGCCTGCTGAAAAAGGTCATCCAATGGATGAAGTGAAATCGACAACACACTCTCTGATAAAGCTTGGCGTCCTCGGGCTGATCGTCATCGGAGGGTTCCTGGCCGTCCGGCTGACCCCGTTGGGAGAGACGCTGAGCCAGGAGGGGGTCGCCTCCGCCATCGATTTCCTTCGGGGGTCTCCCTGGGCCCCCGTGATCTTCGTTACAGCCTACGCCACCCTCACCGCCCTCGCCGTGCCCGGCACCATCCTGACCCTGGCTGGGGGAGCCGTCTTCGGCGTCTTCTGGGGAACCGTGTACAACTCCAT
>JAHEKK010000582.1 GCA_024638395.1 Gemmatimonadota bacterium
ACAGAATGGCGTTCACCACGATCTGTGAGGCATAGGTCGAGTAGGTGAGCGGGTAGTCGGGGCTCTCCGCCCACTCCCAAGCGTCCCCGAGATCGGTGTTGAAGTTCGCCAGCACCACCAGTCGGCCCCGTTCGTCGAAGATGCCGTATACGTGGGACGAACTGGTGCCCCGCTCGTAGAGCCGACCGGAGCGCAGGTTGTCCAGGTTCGGCACCACCTTCACCGAGTCGATGCGGTACGCCTGGTTGAAGACGGGGTGGCCCATGGGAAGCTCGACCATCTCCCGGTCCGGGTACTGCTGCTCCGGAAAGACCCTCCTCATCTGCTCGCTGAAGAAGAACATGTCCCGGGCGCCCCAGAAGTCGTCCACCATGAGGAAGCCGCCGGCCTCCAGGTAGCCGCGCAGCCCCTCGATCTCCGCCTGCGTCATGTCCATGAGCCCCACCTCGGCGGCGTAGATCATGGGGAAGCGGCGTATGCTGGGATCGTCCAGCCGGACGGCGTTGGCCTGCTCCGCCGTGTCCATGTTCATGAGGCGGTTCAGGATAATGGTCAGCTGCTCGTCCGACTTCGGATAGTCGGCGGCCCAGCCCGGAACCACGATCAGCTGCCCGTCCGAGATTCCGCGCAGGAGCGGGCCCGAGAAAATGGCCCGGGTCCAATAGAATCCCTGTTGGCCCCGCGGCAGGGAGTCGAGCCGCTCCGGTGATGCCCGCAGCTGGGGGAAGGTGGACTGCGCGCGAATGTCCGGTGCCTGCCCGAGAAGGGTCAGCAGGAGGGCGGAGAGAAGGGCTCTGGACATGGGCTCTGGTACGGAAGGCCGGGCCGGGGGTTCCTGCCGCGGCTCAGGCCGCCCTGTCCAACTCCCGCTCCCGACGCGCTCGCTTCAGATCCTTGAAGCGGATGAGCTTGCCCGCTTCCTCATCCCAGAGCGCCAGGTTGATGAGCTTCAAGGTGTCTCGGAATCGGACCTCGGTGACCTGGTGGAACTCGGGATTCTCGTCGTGCGCCTGCTGGAGCTTGTAGTTGGGAATGCGGGCGCTCATGTGGTGCACGTGGTGGATCCCGATGTTGCCGCTGATCCACTGGAGGGGCTTGGGCAGGACCAGATGCGAGCTCCCGTAGAGCGAGGCGTCGTAGTAATCCCACTGCTCGTGCCAGACCCAGTACGTGTGTTCGAACTGGTGCTGCACGTAGAACATCCAGACGCCGATGATGGCGGAAGCGATGGTAGCCGGGAGCTGGACGGCCAGAAACGCACCCACGCCGATTGTCGCCTCGGCGGTGAGGAGCACACCCAGGATGGCCACGTTCGTCCAGAACACGCTCCTCCATGCCTGCGTCCAATCTCGGGGCACGTCGAAGGGGAACCGGTGCTTCAGAATGAAGACCCAGATCGGCCCCAGAAGAAAGAGAATCAGGGGGTGCCGGTAGAGCCGGTACGCGAAGCGTCCCTTCCAGTCCATGCCCAGGTACTCGGCCACCGTGATCGTGTCGACGTCGCCGAACCCTCGGAAGTCGAGATCTCCGGAGTGCGCGTGATGGTAGGCATGGGTCTTCCGCCAGTAGTCGTACGGGGTCAGCATCAGCACCCCGATGAGGCGCCCCGTCCAATCGCGAGCCCGTCTGGACTTGAAGAAGGACCCGTGCCCGCAGTCGTGCTGGATGATGAAGAGCCTCATCATGAATCCCGCCATCGGAATCGCCAGCAGCAGGGTGAGCCAATAGCTCACCTCCAGGCTTCGGTAGGCCAGGTACCAGAGTACCAGGAAGGGTAGGGCGGAGTTGAGCACCTGCATGACGCTTCGTCCGGTGTCCGGACCCCAATACGGCTTCAGGATCCGGTTCCATTTCTGGACCTTCTCCCGGTCCGGCTTCGCGTGCTCGTGATGGTGGTGGGACATTCGCTGTAGGGCGAGGCGAGAAGTCGGCGACCCGTCATGCTGCCACAGGTGTGTGCGGCGGGCAAGGCACCGGGCGGCCAGTCGGCGGTAGTACAGTTCCTACTCCCCGGGTGAACGAAGGCTCCCATGAGCGACCCGACATCGCAGGCAACCGAATTGGCTCCCACCGCCCCGCCTCTCGTCCTCTTCGACGGCGTCTGCAATCTCTGCAACGGAGCCGTGCGCTGGATTCTGAAGCGGGACGACGGGGCGGTCTTCCGATTCGGGTCGCTTCAATGGGAATCGGCGAGGTCGGCGATCGTGGCCCGATTGGGGGCGGAGGGGCTGGGGGAGCTTCCCGATTCAATTGTCCTCGTCGACGAAGACGGCCTTCACACTCGGTCGACCGCGGCGCTCCGGATCGCTGCGCGACTCGGTGCGCCCTGGTCGGCGTTCGCGGTCCTCATGGTGTTCCCCAGGCCGGTGCGGGACGGAGTCTACGATTGGGTGGCGCGGAATCGTTACCGGTGGTTCGGTAGGAAGGACCATTGCATGGTGCCCTCCCCGGAGGTCTCGGCCCGGTTCCTGCCCTCCGAGTAGCCGCTCCTCGACTCCGAAAGCCCCGGAGGGCTAACTCCCGCCCCGCACGAATCGGATGATCTCCCCGACCACCCGGTCGGTGGTCCCCGGCGAGAGGATGTCCCCGGCCAGGACGTGGTCGAAGGGATCCCCGGAGTCATCCACGGCCAGCAGCTCGATCCGCGGAGCACCGAACCGTTGCACCCGTTCGACCGCTTCCTCGGACCGAATGACGCGGTCGTCGTTCGAGTAGATCAGCAGCGTCGGGGTCCGGATCGAGTCGGGCGGAATGCGCAGGGCGAGCTTCATGAGCCCCATGGCCGGCAGGACCGCCTCCACGGGGTACGATTCCGTCCAGAACTCGGCCTGGCCCTCGTTCGCCGGCTCCCAGGTGCGGGTCTCACCGATGACGAGGTGCGCGAGCTGGCGACCCCACGGGCCGGCGAGGAGGCCGGCACCGGGCTCACGCGGTCCATAATTGGGCGACATGAGGACGAGCGCCTCCAACTGCCTGCGCAACTCGGGCTGGCCCGCGACCCAGGT
>JAHEKK010000046.1 GCA_024638395.1 Gemmatimonadota bacterium
GACGAGCGCGCCGCCCTCGAGGGGATGACCCCCGACCTGATCGAGGAGAATCAGCTTGCATTGGTCGCTCGTGAAGACCGCGTGAATCGCGTCGAGTACGACCTGGGGCGGAGCGCTGACCACCCGCCTGACCTCGAGGACCCGCGTCCCGGGACCCAGGAACCGCGTGATCAGACGGTCGAAGGCGGGACCGGGGACCCGCACCCCCGCCTGAGCCTCTTCGAAGGCCGCGTCAAAGAAGCGCCCGTCGATACCGGCCTCAGCGGCGGCCTCACGGACATGCGCCAAGGCGTACCCCGAGGCGTGGTGCCCCTCGGCAGCCGGCAAGGGGAGTCCCTGCTCCGCCGCACGCGCCCGAGCCTCCTCCTGGAGCTGGGCCGCCCGCGCCCAAAGGCGCTTGGCTTCCTGTTCAGAGAGGTGGGAGGAGGGCATGGATAGGGAAAGGGAGGGGTCAGACCGAATTGGCCATCCGGTCCAGAAACGCCCTCTCCTCCCCCGTCAGCGCCTTCACTCCGTGTGTTTGCACCTTACCGAGGAGCTTCTCGAACTCCTCCCGGTTCACCTCGTGGAGCCGGTCGGTAGGCAGGGATTCCCATCTCTCCCTGGCGTCGAGGTCCTGGACACCGGGGGCCTTGTAGTGGGAGTTGGGCTGCTCGACCCGCCGCGTCCGCTTTCTCCTCTCCCAGGCCCGGAGGTACAGCCATCCGAAGAGGAGGCCCCCCAGGTGGGCGAAATGGGCCGTTCCATCCTGGGCGCCGGAAAAGCCCGCGTAGAGGCTCGAAATGATGAGAAGGAACGCCAGCATGCGGGCTTGGATGGGAAGGACGCCCCAGATGTAGATGTCCTCCTGGGGCCAATAGCGGGCAAATCCCAAAAGCACCCCGAAGACCGCTCCGGACGCCCCGACCACGGCGGCAAAGGGCGAGAACACGAAGGATAGGACCGCGCCCCCCAACCCGGACATCAGATAGAACCAAAGGAAGTTCCGGCTGCCCAGTCGTTCCTCGAGACGCGGACCAAAGAAGAAGAGCCCGATCATGTTGAACAGAAGGTGGGTCAGATTCGCATGGAGGAACATGTAGGTGATGGGCGTCCACGGAGCCAGATGGATCTGAAGCGGGACGAGAGCCAGCATGGACCGCAACAACGGGCTCGCGCCCGTTACCACGAACATCACCACGTTCGCAATCAGCAGACGCTGAACCCACGGCGTCATCAACACCCGACTTCCCCTCCTCGTTTGCTACGCCAACTGCGTCGACTCGGGTCTCAACATGGTGTCACCGGGACCCACAGGGAAGAAGTCGCCTCCTCAATCCCTCCAGGCCCCGACGAGCTGCAGGATCCGTTGTACGTCCGTGTCGTTGTTGTACACATGAAATGAAAAGCGGAGCACACCCCGCCGGATCGACAACACCACACCGTGGCTGCTGAGGTACTCGTACAAACTCCGGATTCGCGGATCGGCGGACGTGTCGTGACCACCGTCGCCTGGACGGCCCACGGTCACGATATGGACTCGGTCCCGCGGCTTCTCGCCTCCGCACACGGGCAGCCCGAGCTCGAGGAGTCCCTGGGCCAGACGGGCGGCCAGACCCAACACATGGTCCTCGATCTTCTGTGAGCCGACTTCGTGGATCAGCGACAGAGAGGCGGCGGCGGCCGTATACCCCAGGTAGTTGAAATTCCCCGCGTCGAAGCGCCGTGCCCCGGCCGCATACTCGAATTCGCTGCCTTCCGTCGCCGTTTCGCCCACTCCAGGTCCGAACCGGACGCCGTACCGTCCCAGCGACGGCGGCATCAGGTCCTCCGCCACTTCCCTTCGGCAATAGAGGAACCCCGTCCCGTAGAAGGACATGAGTCCCTTCTGGGTGGCCACGGCCAGTGCGTCGGCCCCCAGGGCTTCGACATCGGTCACCAGGACACCGACGGACTGGGCGGCGTCGAGGAGGAAGAAGGCGCCCCGGTCTCTGCAGGCTCCCGCCAAAGGCGCAGTGTCGGTGCGGAAACCGGGAGAGAACCCAACCGTGGGCGCGGTCACGAGCCGAGTGCGTGCGTCCATGGCCGCAATCATACGATCAACGGGGATTCGCCCGTCCGCCGACGGCACGGCTCGCACCTCCACACCGAGGCGGCGAGCCTGATTGAACCAAGGGAAGACGTTGCTCGGATGCTCCAGGTCCTGACAAAGAACCACGTTGTCGCCTGGCGCCCAGTCTTGAGCGCCGGCAATGAGGTTGATCCCCTCGGAAACGTTCTTGATGGTCGCGATCTCATCCGTCTGAGCGCCGATGAGGTTCGCGAACCGGGCCCGGGCTTCTTCGACCGCTGCCAGGGCATCGGCCTTGGGCAGCGTGCCGGAGCAGCGCTGGCGCACGTAGGCCTCCACCGCCAATCGAGTCCGGGTCGGCACCAGAGCCTGAACCGAAACGTTGGCGTAGGTCATGGTATCCAGCGCCGGGAATTCCCGGCGCGCTTCTTCTGGTGTCATAAGCTCGAGCCCTCTCTCATGGGTGCCTCGTACCGGTGGCCGGGCTCTCGCTCCTCGCCACGATAACCGTGCCCACCAGGTCGCCCATGACATTGGTGGTGGTGCTCCCCATGTCGATGAGGCGGTAGATGCCACCGACGATAGCGGCGATCTCCAGGGGGAGGTTGAAGGCCTCGACGAAGATGAGGGCGATCACCAGTCCCCCTCCCGGGATGCCACCGGACCCCTCGGACAGGATCAGACCGATCAGGACGATAGAGACCTGCGACGCGAGGGAGAACTCCACCCCAGCCGCCTGGGCCGTGAACAAGAGCACCCCGGCGAGCATGATCGACGTTCCGTCCTTGTTGATCTGGGCGCCGAGGGGAAGCGTGAAGGAATAGACCGAGCGTGGTAGTCGAAGCCGCCTCTCGGCCATCTCGAAGGCTACGGCAAGACTGGCCAGACTCGAGCATGTTGCCGCCGTGGTCGCCCATAGGGGACCGGTCGACCGGAGGAACCACACGGGCCCCATCCCACCGAGGCCCCGAAGCAGGACCAGGTACACGACCACCATCGCGGCCTGTGCGGCCCACACGGCAAAGAGGAACGTGGCCAACGGACCGAAGATCATGGCGCCGTAGCTCCCCACAGTGGCTGCGGTGAGGGCGCCGATTCCGATGGGACCCGTCCACATGATCAGGTCCACCAGCTTTCTGAAGACCGTGGCTGCCAGATCGTAGCCGCGGGCCAGGCTCCCGCGCTGCTCATCCGGGAGCAGGACCGTGGCAACCGCCAGCAGAACGGAGAAGACAACCACCTGGCCTACGTTCCCGTCGGCGAAAGCGCGGAAGACGTTCTCAGGCACCAGGTCCGCGATGACCTGGAGAACCTCCGGGACTTCGCCGGCGGAGCCATCCACCGACTGGCTCAGTGCCATGCCGTCGCCGGGACGGAAAAGGTGCATGGAGATCAAGCCCAACGTCAGGGCCAGGGTCGTGGTCAGCAGGTAGTACGCGAGGATCTTCCCCGCCAATCGGCCCACGACGGACAAGTCGCTGAGGCCGGCGATGCCGGCGAGCAGATTGAAGAAGACAAGGGGGATGGCCGCCATGATGAGCAGCCGGATGAAGAGGTCCCCGATGGGCTGAAGGGCGGCGGCCCTCTCACCCAGCACTCCGCCCAGGGCGGCGCCGACTGCCATGGACAGCAGGATCCAAGCGCCCAGGGACAGCCGGTTGCGACCCGGAGGCCCTGGAGGACCTCCGGCCGGGGAATCAGGTTTCATGAGGTCGAAGGTAGGAAAGCCTGAACTCGGGGACCATCAAGGAGACGGAGCGGCTCCAGAGGGTGTGCAAGCGACGGGGCGAAGGTCGTCTCTCGGGTCGGCTGAGTGGCGTCTGCCATCGGCCAGGATCGGATCAGCGCGTCCGGGCCCGGGTACTGCGATGGGCTTCAGGAAGCGCAAACCAAGCGAGAGGATGCAACAATGTGGAATAGACTTCTGGTCGGTCTCATGGGCACCGCTACGGTAGCCGCGGCGGGAGCCCCGGGAGCGGGCTCTCCCGACGAGACCGCGACTCCGGAATCCCACGTCGAAGTGCGGGCTCTTGCCGCCGACACGGTGGTGATGAGCTCGGGTGCGCAAGACCGCCGGACCGTTTCGATAACCGTGTACAACCAGAACTTCTCACTCGTGCGGGAGGTCCGCAGGATGCGGCTCCCAGGCGGGAGCGTGGCCCTCGAGTACGGCGACGTGGCAGCCACCCTGCAACCGGAGACCGTCCACATCCAGGGCCTCGACTCCCAGGACCTGCAGGTTCTGGAGCAGAACTACCGCTACGACCTGCTCAGCCCACAGAAGCTCCTGGAGAAGTACGTCGGCCGCACGGTGACCGTATATCGTCACGATCCGGAGGCAGGTCGCGAAGTCGGCGTTTCCGCCGAGGTTCTGAGCGTGAACGGAGGGACGGTACTCAGGATCGGTGACGAGATCACCTTCAACTACCCCGGCCGCTTCGCGTTTCCGGAGGTGCCCAACAACCTCATTCCCGAACCCACACTCGTGTGGATGCTGGAGACGGAAGAGGGGATGCAGGACGTGGAGGTTTCCTACCTGACCCAGGACATGACCTGGAAGTCGGACTACGTCCTGGTGCTGGCAGATGATGAACGCTCGGCGGGAATCACGGGGTGGGTGACACTCAACAACCGAAGCGGGGCCGGCTTCGAAAATGCCGAGCTCAAGCTCGTTGCCGGCGACGTCCAGCGGGTCTCGGGGCAAGCCCCGCGAATGGACTACGCGGCAGACATGCTACGGGCTGCCGAAGCCGAAAGCCGCGGGTTCACCGAGGAGGGGTTCTTCGAGTACCACCTCTACACCCTGGGCCGGCCCACAGATCTCCAGAACAACGAACAGAAGCAGGTGACGCTCCTGGAGTCCGAGCGCCTCCGTACGACCAAGCGCCTCGTCTTCCCTGGAGCGCCGTATTACTACCGCAGTCAGTACGGTGAGGTGGCGTCGAACCAGAAGGTCTCGACCTTCATCGAGTTCGACAATTCCGAGGACGCGGGCATGGGAATGGCCCTGCCCGCCGGAATCGTCCGCGTCTACAAGCGGGATTCCAGCGGGGCCCAGCAGTTCATCGGGGAGGATCGTATCGACCACACGCCCCGGGACGAGCGTGTTCGGATCAAAATGGGAGAGGCGTTCGACATCGTCGGCGACAGGCGCCAGATGACCTGGCAGGTCATCAGCGGCTGCGTATCGGAAAGCTCCTGGGTGGTCGAGCTCCGGAACCACAAGGACGAAGACGTCGAGGTGGACGTCGTCGAGCCCGTCGGAGGCGACTGGACCATCCTCGGTGCCTCTCATGAGTGGGAACGGCTGGATTCCGGCACGTTCCGCTTCCAGGTTGACGTCCCGGCCCGCGGAGAGACGACCATCGAGTACCGGGTCAGGGTGCGCTGGTGCTAGGGGAGGTCTGCATCCACGAGCCCAGGGGGGGCGACCAGGGTTGCGAGCCCTGGTCGCCCCCCCGCACTGTTGAGGGGACCCACGATTCGTCCACGGGTTCCCCAGGTCGCCGCCCATGTCCAACCCCCCACGCGTCACCCAGCTGCTCGCCGCCGTGCGCGAAGGCGAGGAGGGGTCGTTCGACAGGCTTTTCGAGGTGGTGTACGAAGACCTCAAGCTCCGGGCCCACTACCAGCTCTCGGCTTCCTCTCCTACGCTGAACACGACGGGGCTCCTTCACGAGGCCTACCTCAAGCTGGCGGGAGCGGAGACCCCGGACTGGTCGGACGGCCAGCATTTCTTTCGCGTCGCCGCCCGGGCGATGCGACAGATCGTCATCGACCGAGCTCGTCGCCATCTGTCCCAGAAGCGAGGGGGCGGGCGGGCAGCCGTTGATCTGGACGCGGTCCAGGTCGGGGCCGACGCGGTGGCGGACCGCATGGTGGCCCTCGACCAGGCCCTTTCCCGTTTGTCTGAGCAGGATCCACGCCTTGCCGAGGTGGTGGAGCTTCGATTCTTCGGAGGCCTGTCAGTGGACGAGACCGCCAAGACACTCGGGATCTCAGCCCGGACCGTGAAACGGGATTGGCGGCTGGCCAGGGCTTTCCTGCAGGGGCACCTCGGGTGATGTCCGAGTCGGGAGACAAGCCCTTCAGCACCGATCGCTGGAAGCAAGTGGAGGCGCTCTTCCATCGTGCCCTCGATCTCCCCAAGGGGGACCTGGACGTCTTCCTCGAGCGTGAGTGCGGAGACGACGAGGAGCTTCGGGACCTCCTGGAGCGCCTGGTCCTGGCGGATACCCTCGAGGACGCGCTCGTCGACCACTCTCTGGAGGAGTTGGCGCTCCCGCTGCTTACGCTGCCCGGCCCCGCTCACTCCCCTCCCGTGCTCGACCCCGGAACGAGCGTCGGCCGATACCGGCTGATCGAGGTCCTTGGCACGGGAGGTATGGGGACCGTCTACCGGGCGGAGCGGGCAGATGGCGCTTTCGATCGCCAGGTCGCGCTGAAGGTGGTCCATACCACCCGCCTGGGTGACGAGGCGGCCCGCAGGCTCCGCCAGGAGCGGCAGATCCTGGCTCGGCTGGATCACCCCGGGATCGCAACGCTCCTGGACGGCGGCCTGACAGAGGATGGCCTTCCCTACTTCGCCATGGAACTTGTGGAAGGCGCGTCCCTCACCGACTTCGCCGCGAAGCGGAACCTGTCCACCCAGGCCCGTATCCGACTCATGATCCAGGTCGCCGAGGCCGTCGACTTCGCCCACCGGAACCTGATTGTCCACCGGGACCTCAAGCCGTCCAACATCCTCGTTACGGACGCGGGCGTCGTGAAGCTGTTGGACTTCGGGATCGCAAGACTCCTCGATGAGGAGGCGGACGACGCGGTGACGCGAACGGGCCTGGCTTTGCTTACGCCGGAGTATGCGGCCCCGGAGCAGATCAGGGGCGACGCCATTACCACGGCCGCCGACGTGTACGCGTTGGGGGCCGTCCTGTACGAGCTGCTCTCCGGGCGCCGACCTTTCGGCCACGTGGCCCGCGGGTGGAGGGGCCTCGAGAGGGTCCTCAAGGAGGAACCTCCTCCCTTGTCTCAGGCGGAGGGCTTGGACCGCAGCGACCGCCGGGCCCTGGAGGGTGACCTCACCACGATCACCGCGAAGGCGCTACAAAGGGACCCCCGGCGCCGGTACGGGTCGGCCCGAGCCTTGAGCGACGACCTGACCCGATTCCTCGAGGGCCGCCCGGTAACCGCCCGGCCCGACTCGCTGATGTATCGAGCCTCGAAGTTCGTGAGGCGCAACCGGGTGGCGTCGGGGTTGGCGGCCGCGGCCGTCGCCGCGGTCCTCCTGGGCGGCGCGGGGACGCTTTGGCAGGCCCGCGAGGCACGTCTGGAGGCCCAGCGGGCCCAGGCCGTGGGGGACTTCCTCTTCAGCCTCTTCGACGGCGCCGACCCGGACCTTCACCCCGGGGAACCGGTCACGGCCAACGAACTGCTGGAAGCCGGATTGGCCCGGGTCGACTCCCTGCGGGCGGGACCGGAGGTGCGGGCCGCTCTCTTGACCACGCTGGGCGTCCTGTTCGGGAAGCTCGGCCAGGATGAGCGGGCCGAGCCATTGCTCAGACAGGCGGTCGACGAATCGATGAGCTCCCTGGGTGAACGCCATCCCACGACCGGCAGAGCCCTCGACGCTCTGGGAACCCGCTTGGGTCTCACCGGCGATCCCGAGGAAGGGGTGGCCCTTCTGAAACGGGCTCTGGCCACACGCAGAGCCACCGGGGCAACGCTCATGGAAATCGGGACCACCCAGGGGAATCTCGCCAAGGCCCTCGAGAACGCAGGAAGCCTCGACGAGGCGATCGTAACCTACCAGGCGGCCATCGAGACCCTGGAGGAGGCCACGGGCGGCGACAGTCTCGCCTTCGCCTCGGAACTGATGGGCCTGGCCCAGGCCTATGAGGACAACGAACGTTTCGAGGAGGCGGACCCGCTGATGCGGGCGGTGCTCCGGATTCGGCAGCCCCATGGGGACTCGCCGCCCCACGCCACCGCTCTCCACAACCTGGGGCACCTGATGTCCGCCTGGCGGGACGATAGCGACAGCGCCGTCGCCCTTCACAGCGCGTCTCTCGACATGTGGCGACGGATGTTCCCGGACGGCCACCCGGAGATTTCCCGATCGATGGAACAGATCGCCCGCATCGTGGAGCTCCGTGGGGAGTGGGACCGGGCAGACTCCCTCTACGCGGAAGCCATCGCACATTGGTCCGACCTCTATGGGGACGTCCACCCGTATCTGGCGGCCATTCAGGCAAATCAAGCGAACCTCCGCTACCGCCGCGGCGAACTGGCGCAGGCCGCCGAAGCCTACGGGGAGATCGTGCGAATCTACCGGGCCGCCGGTGAGATCGGCGCCCTGGCGGTCAGCGTCCACAACCTCGGGGTGATCAACCGTGAGATGGGTAACTACGAGAGGGCCGACTCCCTCATCAGGGATGGCCTCGCCCTGAGGCGGAGCTATCTGGAGGAGCCTCACAGCACCATCGCCCTGTCACTGAACTCCCTGGCAGGCCTCAACAACCTGCAAGGACGGTGGTCGGAGGCGGAAGACCTGGCTCGCCAGGCCCTCGGTCAGTACGAGGAGGTTCTACCCGAGGGGCACTCGAGTACTCACGGGGCGCGTCTCGAGCTGGGTGTCGCACTGGCCGGCCAGGGACGCTGGGCCGAGGCCCGGCCCCTCCTGGAAGTGGTGCACGAAGCCTACGGCGAGATGCTAAACCCGGCGGACGCCCTCCGGGGGCGCACGGGTCTTTGGCTGGGCGTCGTCAATCTCGGGGAAGGCGAGGCCAGCGTCGGTCGGGATCTCATCGAGGCGGCATTGCCGGTGCTGGAGGGAGCCCTCCCCGACGATGCACCGGAGGTGGTGCGGGCCCGGAGGGAGCTGGCCCGGATGAATCCCTGACCACCCGGGGCCTTGGCCCCCACCGGGCCTTTCTTGCGTTGGGAAGGCCGGAGCACCTAGCCCTCCGCCCCTCAACGGATCTGCAAACGATGCCGACACGATCATTCCCCCGCCTACTGGCCGCCCTCTTCCTGTCCTCGACCGCAGCGGCAGGAGCGCCATCCCTCCACGGACAGGAAGTCGTCAGCCGCTTCGCGGGCAGCGTGGAGAAGGGAATCTACGCCGCGGATTATGACGCGCTCCTCTTTCCAACCGAGATCCACCGCAGCGCAGAGCCGGAGCGCCTTGAGGGTGCCCTGGTCAGCCGGGTCTACACGAAACCGGAGGGCAAGTCCAACCTCGAGGTGTTTCGCAGCTATGAGCGTGAGCTGACGGCCGCCGGATTCGAGATCGTGGTTGCGGCAACTCCCGACCCTGAACTCAAGTGGTTCTTCTGGAAGATCTACCGCCCGCCGTACACCGATCTGAACGCCCGAAGCTGGGCAGATACCGAGGATCGGGTCAGCCAAGGCGACCTGGCCCGCGTCGGAGGTTTCGTCGACTACTACATCCTCGCCCGCGGCACAGGTAACGGAGAGACGTACCACATCGCCGTGCTCATCTCCAAGGAGCACAACCTCTTCATGGTCGAGGAGCTACGGAGTGCCTCAATGGAAACGGGCACGGTCACCCTCAACCTCGAGGCCATAAGAAGCGCGATCGAGGCTACCGGGAAGGTGGCCGTGTACGACATCCACTTCGCCACCGGAAGCGCCGAGATCGAACCAAGCTCGACGGAAGCGCTGGCCACCATCGCTGGCTACCTGGAGGAAGTCGGCGACCGCTACTACGTCGTGGGCCACACCGACGACACCGGCAGTCTGTCCTCGAACCTGGAGCTGTCAGAAGCCCGGGCCGCCGCCGTCAAGGACGCGCTGGTACGTGACTACGGGATCGACGCCAGCCGCCTTGAGACCGACGGCGTGGGACCGTTGGCGCCCGTCTCCACCAACGCCGCCGAAGACGGACGTCGCCTGAACCGCAGGGTCGAGATCGTGAAGCGCCTGGGCGGGTAGGCCGCCCCCTGAGCCGGCGCGCGGCCCACCGTCCCTCTCGGCACGCAACGCTTGACCGGTCAGTCCACTAGTTGGCACGCACCGGCCGGCCGGGGCGGACCCCGGATTTCAGTTCCCCTCGCTCGACCACCACCACGCCTCCAACGAGGACCCAGGGAATCCCCTCGGGGGTCAGGGTGGGCTCCGTGTAGGTGGACCGATCGATCACGGTCTCGGGATCGAACAGAACGAGATCCGCGTCCGCACCCTCCTGCACGCGGCCCTTTCGAGCCATGGCCGGCACCCTCCCCTCGAGTCTGTGGGCCGGTCGAATCGTCATCTTGGCCAGGGCGTCCATCAGGGAGAAGAGACCTTCGTCCCGGGCGTAGCGGCCCAGCACCTTTGAGAAGCTTCCTGTGCTTCTCGGGTGTCCGGAGCCGTTGGTGATGCCCCCGTCGCTCGCGATCATGGTGAGTGGGCTTCCGATGGCGGCCCGGGTCATCTCCTCGGTGCGGGAGTGGATGATCACGCTGCCCCCCTGCTGGCGGTACCGCCCGAAGGTCTCCCGGGTCAGCCTCTCGCCGGTGGCGACCCACTGGTGGGTGCCGAAACGCTCGTCGTCGTAAGACTCCCAGTCATCGAACAAGGCCGACTCGATGCGCGTCTGCCCGGCGCTATACGGATAGGCCTCGGTCGTCACGTCCTGCCCGGCGTCGACGGCCACCTGGATCCGGCGAAGGAACTCATCCGTCTCGGCGCCTCCGCTGGAGTTGGCGTGGACCACGTGAAGAGACGCCCCCGTGATGGCGGCCGCCGTGATGGCCTCCGTCGCCCCGTCTGGCCCCCCTCCCCGGACGTGGATGTATGCGGGCGCCCGGGCCTGCGCGCCCACCCTGAGCATCGCCTCGAACTCCTCGGTCGTGGCCGCCGGAGTGTACGCGAGACCGAAGCCTACTCCGACCGCACCCTCCTCAAGTCCCTGCGCGATGGCCTCGGCCATCGCCTGGATCTCTTCGCTCGTGGCGACCCGGCTTCCGCCGGGACCGGCGGGCAGAAAGTCTCCCGGATCTCCCATCTGCGCCATGCGCACCGGGATATGGCCGATACTGACGCCGTAGTTGACGATCTGGCCTCCTTCGCGCTGGGCATACCAGTCGGTCACATTCCCCGTACCGACCTCGAGCTCCAGGGCCGTGGTCACACCATCTCTGACCATGTACCCGTAGGCCTCCTCGCTCTGCCCATGAGCGTGGAGATCGATGAATCCGGGCGCCACGACGAGGCCGGTAGCGTCCACGGTGGTCACGCCTTCCAGGGGGGTCTCCGACAGGCTCGCAATTGTCCCGTCGAGGATTCCGACGTACCTCACGGCATCCAGGCCGGTCTCCGGATCCATCACCCGTCCCCCGGACAGCACGAGATCGTAGTCGAGGGTGGCGGGTGCGCAGGCCCCCACAACCAGAAGCCCCAGCGCGAGAACGGTGGTTCGTCTCGACAAAAGGCGGGCGTGGCGGCACCGCGGCCGGAATGGGGCGATTGCGTGGAGGCGGCGAGTGACGACTGGAGATCTCATGGCCAAGGCCTGGGGTGGGGTCACGTTTCAAACCGGTGGAGCCCGACCAAGGCGGGGCCCGACGCACAATAGGCCACGCCCGGAGCCGGGACCAATCCGGGTCAGGCCGGCTCGGCCAACGCCTCCGCCAGACAGGACACCGACTCGTCCAACTGCGCGTCGGTCACGTAGGGCGCCGGCCCGAGTCGGAGAAGAGACCCTCGGACGTCGGTTGAGACGCCCCGAGTCCGGAGCGCCTCCGACAGTTGCGGCGCCCGGGGCGTTTCGAGAGACAAGAAACCCCCGATGGCCTCCAGACCCACGGACCGATCCCGGTCGAGCAGGGCGGGGTCCACGTCCAGTGCGTCGATGGCCGCTGCAAGCCGACCCACCTGGCACTGACTGAGGCGCCTGAGGGCCTGAGCCGTCAAGCCGTGCTCGGCAAAGAACGCGAAGACCGCCTCCGCTCGGT
>JAHEKK010000583.1 GCA_024638395.1 Gemmatimonadota bacterium
ATGCCCTCGTAGTCGGGGTCTCTCGTCTCGAAGGCCCGGAACATCACGTCAGCCGGTGGCAGTGCTCGTGCGGTCATGGTGCAAGATGGCCCGGTGGGCCGGCCGTCGTCCACCGAAAAAGCGACACCGAATTTCTTGGTAAGGGCGGTGTGGAGCGGCAGGGAGAGCCGAGCCGGATGGCCCGCCCCCGAACCCGGCATCAGGGCCTGGGGATCTGCACCTGTTCTCCGAGCATCGCATACGTGGGGCCCCAGAGGCGGGCCACCGGGTCGAGGTGGGTCGTATCCAGGAACTGCGTGTCGCCTACCCTGGGGATCCGGGAATCCACGTGGATCCGGACCGCTTCTCCGATGATCAGGGTGTTGGGCGCATCACCGAGGTCGACTTCCTTATAGACCCGGCATTCCATCACGACGGGCGCGCCGACCACGAACGGAGCGTCGATCAGGTCTGCATCCTGTCGCTCCAGGCCGGCCACCTCAAACTCGTCCACCTCGGGCGCGTAGTCCCCGGAAGATTGGTTCATCGCTTCCAGCTGATCCTGGCTCACGAAGTTGGTGCAGAACACGCCCCCGGTCCGGATGTTCGCCAGCGTGTCCTTGGGGCCGTCCCGGCGATGACCGATGGACACGCCCACGAGCAAGGGTGAAGCAGAGAGGGCGGAGTAGTACGAGAACGGCGCGACGTTGGCGGTTCCGTCTTCGCCATACGTGGAGATCCACCCGATGGGGCGGGGCACCACGATAGACGTCAGGAGCTGGTACCGGGTCCTGCCGTCCAGGGCAGCCGGATCGAAGACGTCATAGTCCGACAAGTCAGGCAGGGGGAAGCGACACGAGATCCAGGGCCAGCGCCCAGGGCCCGTTGGGATCCCGGCGCCAGATGCGGAGGTAGTGACCGGCGTCGGCCTGCCCGTCACTGGCCACGGATCCCCAGACGTAGCCCAGGGTTCCGGACGCTGAAAGACCTCCATCGATGGGGGAGGTAGACGGTCGATCTTCCGGCAGGATCCGGCGCGCTTCAGGGTCCGTCACCCCCACGACGACGGGAACGCCGGTGCGGTAGATCCGGACCGACGGCGCCGCGTAGGCCGCCATGGTCGCCTCGGTTCCGTTCGTGGCCTGGCCGACGGCGAACGAGCGGTCCACGCCGAGAAGGCTCTGCAATCCGTCGGGATCGGGAGCCTCTGCCGGGTTGGCCGGGATGGTGTCGGCGAAGAGCTCGGTGACCGGCGGCGACTCCGGAAGGGGACCCGTCTCACCCGTCGGCACGCCGATGTCGAGAACCGCCTTGAACACGCCGTCTCCACCCAGCCGCCAGACCGTGACGTAGTAGCCGCGGCCCTCTTCACCGTTCGGCCCCGCCGCCCGGAAGGGTCCGGTCGTGTAGCCCAGATCTCCGCTCGAAGCGAGGCCCGCCGCCACGGGGACCCAGTGGAGCTCCGCCACGGCGATCTCGTTCTCGGCCAACCAGGGGCCGGCCTGGACCGGGCCAGGCTGAAACAGCAGTCCCTCGGGGTCTACGAAGGTCCGAAAAGCCTCCGTCACTCCGGTTTCTGCGGCGGCCCGGTCGAACGCTTGATCGCGGGCCACGATCTGAGCGAGGGCCGACGGTGCGTCGGCGGTGTCGGCAAGGGCGGGCTGCTCCTCGACGTCCGGGGCGCCGCAGCCGCCGACCAGAATGCCGGAAGCGAGGGCAGGCCACGTACGAAGGAGCCGGGGGATGGAACGGAGCATCGACGTACCCTGGTTCAGGGGATCTCGGGCGGGGGCTGGTCGCAAACCCGGTACAACACCCACGTAGCGACCGACCGAAGAGGAGTCCACGGCTCGGCTCTCTCCAGGACTTCCGCCGGCGTGGGGCGTTCAGGGAGCCGGTCGAGTCGACGGACGCCTTCCCTCACCCCAAGGTCTCCGGCTGGCATGACGTCCAGGCGGCCGAGGCGGAAGATCAGGAACATCTGGGCCGTCCACTCGCCGATGCCCCAGACCTGGGACAGCATGTCGACGATTTCCGCGTCGTCCATTCGGGCCGCGTTGCGCAACCGCACCCTTCCGTCCTGGCAGTGGACCGCCAGGTCCTTGATGGCCCGGGTCTTCGCAGCCGACAGACCCGCGCCCCGAAACTGGTCGTCCGGCATGGCCAGAACCTCGTCCGGCTTCGGGAACCGAGGTCCGGGGGTCAGCTTGCGGGCGCGCTCGTAGATGGTGCTCGCGGCGTTGCCGGCCAGTTGTTGAAAAACGATGGACCGCGCGATGGCCTCGAAATGGCTTCCCCGCGCCCTCGAGCCCACGGGGAATCCAGGGAAGGGGTCTACCCGGCTCATGGCTTCAGCCAGGACCGGATCGTTGCGGCGGAGCCGCCGGAGTTGCCCGGGTGAGGGTTTCACCCGACAAGGCTACAGGAGATTGGCGCGGGCCAAAAGGGTCAGGTGATAGCCGATCAGCGCCACGTAGAGACCCAGCACGCCATACAGGATGGCCTCCACCTTCAGGCGCGAAAACACGCGTAGGCTGGAGCACACCGCCAGGACCATCAGGGCGCCGGCCGTGAAGGCCGTCTTCACGTTGATGAACATCTGGGCGTCGGTCTCGATGAAGAACCGCATGATGGGGTTGGCTTCGGACACCACACCGGCGCGGATGAGATGGAGGGTGTAGTACGCGTCCAGAGCAGACAGAATCACGACCGTGATCACCGCAGCGGCGATCCTGGGGTGGATGTGATCCGGTTGTACGAAACCGTCGTCGCTGTCCCGGCGCACCGTGCGGCGCCGTCCCCTGAGGCCCCACCGCCAGTCCGCCATCAGCGGGTGGCGCGTGCGTCGGTCCATCGAACGTAGGTCTGCACTCATCGGTGTGGTCACTTCGACACACCTCCGTCTTCGCCGCGGCCCCGTCTTCCGGAAAAGGATTTTACAGGACCTTGGCATTTGCGTTGTCGGAACAGCGCCCTCAATAGGGGGCGAGTCTCCTGGGTTGCAAGGGGTGGGCCGATCTCTTG
>JAHEKK010000584.1 GCA_024638395.1 Gemmatimonadota bacterium
TATTCCTGTGCCCTGTTCAACGCGGCGGGGCAGGCGGTGGCGCTGGGTGACCACATGCCGGTCCACCTGGGCGCTATGCCCATGAGCGTTGCAGCCGCCCTCGACGCACTGGGACCCCTGGCTCCCGGCGATGTGGCTTGCCTCAACGACCCGTTCAACGGGGGCACCCACCTTCCCGACATCACGCTCCTGGCAGCGGTGGAGGCCGACGGAGGCGGGACTCTCGGTTACGTGGCTTCCCGGGCCCACCACTCCGACGTCGGCGGCATGTCACCCGGATCCATGCCCCTTGCCCGGGAGATCTACCAGGAGGGGCTTCGGATCCCTCCGGTCCGTCTCTACGTCGGAGGCACGCGAAACGAGGACCTGTGGACTCTGATGCTGGCCAACGTCCGCACCCCAGAGGAACGGGCTGGCGATCTCGATGCCCAACTGGCCGCCCTGCACACCGGAAGAGTACGGCTTCAGGAGATCGCGGCCCGAAGAGGGACCGCCGAGACACGCCAGGCCATGACGGCCCTCATCGACTACGCAGATCGCCTGGTCTCAGCCGGCGTGGCGATGATTCCCGACGGTCGGTACGAAGCCTTGGACCACCTGGACGATGACGGTTTCGGCACCCGTGACATCCCCATCCGTGCCGCACTGACCGTGACGGGGAGCACCCTGACCGTGGACTTCGCCGGGTCTGCTCCCCAGACCCCGGGAGGCGTGAATGCGGTCGCCGCCATCACCCACTCCGCAACCCGTTACGTCGTCCGCTGTGTGATCGAGGACCTTCTGGGCGAGAGCCTTCCCGCCGGCGGCGGATCCATGGCCGCCGTGGACGTCCGCCTTCCTTGCGATTCCGTGGTGTCTGCGAGCCTGCCCGCTTCGGTTGCCGCCGGGAACGTCGAAACGAGCCAGCGGATCACCGACGTGCTATTGACGGCCTTCGGAGAAGCGTTGCCCGACATCGTGCCGGCCCTCTCCCAGGGGACCATGAACAACACCACCATGGGAGGCATCGACCCCAGGTCCGGCAGGCCCTTCGCCTATTACGAAACGGTCGGGGGCGGGATGGGCGCGGGTCCGGAGGGTCCCGGGCTCTCCGGCGTCCACTGCCACATGTCCAACTCCCTCAACACACCCGTGGAGGCCCTCGAGCATGCCTACCCCTTCCGGGTGGCCCACTACGGCATCAGACGGGGCAGCGGAGGGGAGGGCCTGCATCGAGGGGGCGACGGCCTGCGGAGGGACATCGAGCTCCTCGCCGACGCGACGGTGACCCTCCTTTCGGAGCGCCGGGTTCGAGGGCCTGCCGGCCGACGGGGAGGGGCCGACGGCGCCCCCGGCAAGAACCTCTTGATCCGGGATGGAACGGAACGAGAAATACCGGGCAAGACCACAACGCACGTGGAAGCCGGCACCATCGTCTCGATCCGCTCTCCAGGAGGTGGCGGATGGGGCTCAGACGGAACGGACGAGGTATGAGGGTCCTGACCGCCGCCCTGTGTGACCACGCCGCGGACTCCCCTTCCGGGAAGTTGGATCTCCGGGGCGTCTTCCACGACCTCTATGCCCCCGGCTTCCCCGCTCGGCAGGGCCGAATGATCCTCGTGCTGGTCCTCGAATGGGACCGGGGCGACGACGGACGGTACGACTTCCGCATCGACGTGCGGGATCCCGCGGGGAACCTCACGCTCTCCGTGGACGGCTACTCGGAAGTGAGCCCCCGCCCTGCGGACCGGCCGCCCCCCAGGACCCGCCTCGTGATGCCACTCGAAGACGTCGTGTTCCCTGTGTCGGGAACCTACGAGTTCGACCTCAAGGTCAAGGGTCAGCTGCTCGAGGGCCCTACGCTGCACCTCGTCGAAACCGAGGAGCCGGAGGCGGGAGGATGAGCTCCACCGGACCCGGCCGGTCCCGGACGCAGGAGGGGGCGGCGGGCCGGGGTCTCGCCGGAGCTCATCCACTCTTTGTCCCGGGGTGGGCCCGGGTCCCTTGTCAGATGGCGCCGAGGGCCCGGAGAGCCAGAAACGCAAATCCGGCAGCGGCCCCGAGCGCGGCCTCCCATTCCTTGTTCCGGAGATACCGGTCCAGGGAGAAACGGGTGGGCGTTTGACCCAGGTCCGCGGCGGGCCTGTAGGGCGTCAAGCGGGGAAAGAAGAGCGGCACCGAATCGCGGTAGCGGGTGAAGAGCGCCCCGAACTGTCCACTCAGGTGGTCGCTCTCCCGCTTCATGGTCTTGAGGTAGACCAGGAAGAAGAAGACGAGGAATGCGACCACGAAGGCCGTGAGACCCCCGGCAATGGTGACCCCGAGGCCGATGAGAAAGCTCCCGAGGTAGAGGGGATTGCGGGTGTAGGCATAGGGACCGCTCACCGTGAGCTCCTTGTTCTTCTGGAGCTGGCCGGCCGCCCAGGCACGAAGGGAAAGCCCCCCGAGGGCGAGGAGACCCCCGACCAGAACAGTCCGGGGCGTGGGTCGGGAATACCAGAGAAAGGGAAGGACCAGCAGCCAGACCGCTCGGAGGCGGAGCCGCCGTAGCGTCCGACTCAGGAGCCGCCTCCGGGGCGTCGCCCACCCCCCCCGCCCGCAGTCAGGCTGCCGCGTTCCAGGCGAGTCCCCTCCTCGATTCCCTCCAGATGGAGGGTGAGACTCATTCCCGGGAGGCGGGACTTCATGTACACGATCAGACGCCGATCGTCGTCCGAGAAGTGGATTTCGGCCTCTCCACCCTCACCGAACAACCCGCCGGCTCGTATCGTCGGACGCACCACGATCGTCTGGAACTTCCCGGCTCCTACCTCCCGCTCGTCCTTTCGCACCACCTCGAGTACGACCGGATTGCCCTCGTCTTTGTAGAACCGATTGAACGTGTACCGGTCACCGACTTCCAAGGGTAGCGTTCTGGCAAAGTAGACGAAGGAGATGTCGTCCAGGGGAAGCTCGCTGGGGAGGGTCCCGGTGGTGTCGTGGTCGATCCGATGCCACTGCCGTTCCTCGGGAAAGAACTCGAAT
>JAHEKK010000585.1 GCA_024638395.1 Gemmatimonadota bacterium
CGTAGACCAATTCGCCCGTCGCCGCAGCGGAGGGGTCCCGGAGGTCGGCCACCGTTTCAATGGCGCGATCGCCTGGTTGATGATGGTCGATCACCGCGATGGGCTTGTCGGCGATGAGGCTGTGAACCCGGCCGATGCGAGGGATCTCGCCCGTGTCCAGGACCACGGCCAGATCGGCCTGCCGGCAGGCCTCGATCGCCGCTTCGCCTCCGGCGTCCAACACCACGTCGTCGGGGAGCCGGGCGACCAGGAACCTGAGGACGTCGGGGAACGGCGTCGGGTTGACGATGTGGACCCGCGTCCCCCGGCCTACCAGATAGGCGGCCAAAGCCGCCTCGGAGCCGGCACCGTCACCATCGGCGTTTATATGGGTCGTGAGAACGACACGGCTCGCCCCTTCCAGGGCTCTCAACATGCGCTGAATAGCGTCACGGGCCACGGACGGCGTCACGAGACCCCCCGGGCGGGTGATCCAAGCTGGTCCAGCACGGTCCGGGCCCTTCTCCGCAGATCGGCGAGCGACCCGCTGTTGTCGATCACGTAGTCGGCGGCCCGCCGCTTCTTCCGCGCGTCCCCCTGGGCGCCCATGATGGACCGGGCCTCCTCGGCCGAAAGCCCCCGGCGGCTCACGATCCTCCCTTCCCGCAGTTCTGCCGGGGCATCCACGAAGACCACCTCATCTACCTCCTGGTCGGCGCCGGTTTCGTACAGGAGCGGGATTTCCCACGCCACCCTCCCCACACCCCAGGACCGGCGCTCGGCAGTCCAGTGATCCCGGAGGGCGCGAACCCCGGGATGAACGATGGCCTCCAGGCGGCGGCGCGCCCCATCGTCCCGGAACACGAGCCCCCGGAGGGCTTCGCGATCCAGGGACCCGCCAGGGGCCAACATGCCCTCGCCGAAGGCTTGCACCACTTCTGCAAGACCTCTGGACCCCTGCTGGACGACCTGACGCGCCAGCACGTCCGCCGAGACGACGGGAACTCCCCAGCTACGCCACAACTCCGCTACGGTGGATTTGCCGGAAGCTACGTTCCCCGTCAATCCAATGACCTCCATCGCCTCAGCCGAGTCCGGGAAGAAGCCGCGTAACCCCGTAGGCCGCCAGGGAGTTGAACACGATGTTTCCAAAGAAAACCGCTGTCATCACTGCTACCAGGGGATATCCCATGAACGCGAGGGGAATGACCAGTAGCTCGTTGGGAATGGGGGCGAACGCCGCATAGAGGAACATGACCGCCAGGGGCAGGACCGGATGTCGTGCATGCCACCGGTCAACCCTCTTCTGAAGGGCGCCCAGACGGTCCGCAGCAAGCGAACGTGAGGCGTCTCCGATGAGGAACCCCAACAGGTCGCCCATGGTCATCCCGAAGGCGATGGTGGCCAGGGTCGGGACGGGCTGGAAGCCCGATTCCATGAGAAGGGGGTAGAAGGCGACGACGGGGATCGGCACGAGGAGGTTGAAGCCGCTAAGGGCCGACGCGCCGAGAAGGCCCGGGTATCCCAGGGCCGCCACGGACTCGCGGACCATGTCCAGCTCGCCGGCGCGGAGATTGGCCCACAGCGCAAAGGACAGCAGGGCGACGACTGCGAGGACCTTGGCAGCCAGGACCAAGCCGGATCTCGGTGCGTCGGTGGCGGGGTGTCGCTCAGGCGGTTCGTTCAACAGGCTCCAACACGAAACGGGTCGGGAAGCCTGGGAAGGTAATGTTGGAACCGGACAAAGTCGCGGGCCGGTGGCCCCACGAAGCTGCAACCAGGGTCAGCGACGCCGCCCGGGGCGGTTCCTTCGGCGGGTGACCATCAGGTCGTCGTCCGTGTTGGCAGCGCGATCCGGACCGGCGGACACCACCCCGAACGAGTCGGGCCACACCTTGTAGAAGAACTCGCTTCCCCACGAATCCTGGTAGTTCGACGGGAGGGCATACTGGCTGAAGAGCCATTGCCTGAAGGATTCGGGGTTGGAAGGCACCTTGTCGTACAACCGTTCGTAGCCCTGGAGGTCCTGGGCAATCTGCCGGAGCTCTTCTTTGGTGGACCCCACGCGAATGGGACCCAGGGCCGGCTGGATGATGGGATCGAGGCGCTCGATGACCGAAGCCCGCGTCTCGGGGAAGTAGAGGGCGGCTCCGAAGGCGACCAACGCAATGACGAAGAGCCTACCCATGGGGCGGCGAGTCTCCTACCGGCGGCCCATCTCCCGCCTCATTTCCCGGGCCCACCTGAGAAACCTCAGCAGCTCCTCGAGGGGCGGATCCGCTTCCGGGTTCCCGTACGCCGTGTCGAGCCGCCACCTCACGTATGCTCTGGAAGGCACCGGCAGGAACGGCTTCTGGCGGAACCAGGCTCGGGAGCGGAACGCCCAGGCCGAAGAAAGCAACAGCGGAAGGAGCCACGGACGACGAGCCAAGACCGCCGCCATGCGAAGACGGGCGTCCTTCACGTGATTTCCCGGGCTTTGCTGCCATTTGGTTTCCCCATGAGTCAAAAATACAGGCTCATCGCATTAGTATCGACCGCAAGCGTCCCGGCTTTCGCTTGTTTCCATCGGTCCGGGGGCTTTTCTTGCACCTCGGGGCCGGCCACTGTCCGCGGCTACCCGAACCAGGGGCCGGTTTCGGTCCCTTCACCCCCTACCAGCGCAGAACACGTTGGCGAACCGCCTAGCGCACCAGTCGAGTCCCTATCTGCTCCAGCATGCCGGCAACCCTGTGGACTGGTACCCCTGGGGACCGGAAGCCCTCGAGCGCGCCGGGCGCGAGGACCGACCGATCCTGCTGTCCGTCGGATATTCGGCGTGTCATTGGTGCCATGTGATGGAGCGGGAGTCTTTCGAAGACCCGGACACGGCCGATCTGATGAATCGGGCTTTCGTCAACATCAAGGTCGACCGCGAGGAGCGTCCTGACGTCGACAGCATCTACATGAAGGCGGTTCAGGCCATGACCGGTCAGGGCGGCTGGCCCCTCACCGTTTTCCTCACTC
>JAHEKK010000586.1 GCA_024638395.1 Gemmatimonadota bacterium
CGATGGGGGTACAGCACAGGAAAGCTATGGCGCGACACCGGAATGGCAAGTTCTGGGCGAATCCGCCTACCCGGCCGCCTCCACCCGTTCGAGTATCCGCGTGATCTGCTCCTCGAACCCCAGATCGGACGTATCGATGACCAGGGCCCCTGCCGGCACCCTCAGGGGCGAGAGCTCCCGACCGGCGTCGGTGGCATCGCGGGCCTCCAACTTCCGGGCCTCGGTCCTCACTTCGCCCGGCGACGGGTCGGCGACGCCCCGCTGGCGGAGCCGGCGCAGGGCCCGCACGTCGGTATCGGCCTCGAGGAACACCTTCACGTCCGCGTCGGGGAACACGACCGTTCCCATGTCCCGCCCGTCGGCGACAAGACCGGGGAAGCGGGGCCCGGCACGCTGGGCGCCGAGTAGCCAGCCGCGCACGGCGGGCACGGCGGCCACGGCCGAGACGTGGGCCGTCACCGCATCACTTCTCAGGTCTTCGTCGGGCACCCGTGCTCCGGCCAGACGGATCACGGGTCCTTCCGAATCCCAGGCAACCTCCAGCTCCAACGTCCCGATCCGCGCCGCATCGACCCGGTCCACCGGCAGGTCGCCGTCGAAGGCTCGAAGAAGCGCGAGGGTGATGCCCCGGTAGAGAGCCCCGGAGTCCAGATGGAGGAGCCCAAGCCGGCGGGCCACCTCCTGGGCGGTCGTGGATTTACCGGACCCGGCGGGTCCGTCAATCGTGATGACCAGCGAACGCCTGCCCTGGCCGGCGTCCGGCAGCCCGGCTGCCAGACGCGGACTCCTCTCAGTCACGGTAGGGGATCTCCAACTCGAGGCCGTCGTAGGCGACCCTCGACTCCTTGAAGACCGCTCGCGCTTCGGCCTCGAGGACCTTGGGCAGCTCCGAATAGCGGGCGGAAATATGGGTCATCGCCAGTTGGCGCGCCCCCGCCTGGTGTGCCACGCGGGCCGCCTCCGCCGCCGTGGCATGCCTCGTGTCCCGCGCACGGGCCGCCTCCTCTTCGAGGAACGTGGCTTCGTGGATCAGGAGATCCGCCCCCAGGGCCGCCTCTACGGTGCTTGGTCCCGGCCGGCAGTCTCCTGCGTAGACCAGCCGACGCCCCGGCCGCGGAGGGCCGACGAGGTCTTCGGGCCGGATGGTCCTGCCGTCCACCTCGACGGGTTCGCCCCGGTGCAACCGCCCGAAAAGGGGACCTTCGGGGACCCCCAGGTCGCGGGCCCGGCCGACATCGAAACGGCCCAGCCGCTCCTTCTCGACCAACATGTAGCCCAGTGCCGGAATCCCGTGCTCCACCGCGAACGCCTGAATGCTCCAGTCCCCGAAATCGACCCCTTCGCCGCCGGACAACGGTAGGATCTCCACAGGGAACGGAATGGTCTTCACGCCCAGGTGCACCGCAGCCGAAAGGATGCCCTCGCTACCCCGGGGCCCGTAGATGCTCAAGGACTCCTCGCGGCCCTGGAGCCCCATGGTACGGAGCAACCCGGGAAGGCCGAGGAAGTGATCGGCGTGGGCGTGGGTGATGAACACGTGCCTGAAGGAGAAGCCCGTGCCGAATCGCATGATCTGCCGCTGGGTCCCTTCCCCGCAGTCCCAGAGGAGGGACTCGCCTTCCCGCTGGACAGCGATGCCCGACACGTTGCGCGCGACCGTGGGGCGTGCGGCGGCCGTCCCGAGAAAGCGTACTCGAATCATGGCGGGGCGTGCGGGGGATTCGGATGAGGGGCCGCCTGGATTCCGGGAGCCGGCCCGAGACAAGGTATCCCACTCGACGGCCGCGCGGCACTCCGCCCGTCAGGGCCTCGACGGGAACCGCGTTATCGGCCGAGGGCGGGCGCGTCGCGGAGGGTGCGGGCCACGACGTCTCGAAGGTCCTGTGGGCGATAGGGTTTCTGAAGGAGCGCTTCGGCGGACCACTCGGCGTCTTCGGCGTTCCCAGCCGCCAGATTACCCGACGTCATGATCACCGGCAGATCCGGGGCGAGGGCCTTCAAGCGGCGCAGGGCCTCGGGGCCGTCCATGACCGGCATGACCGTGTCGAGGATGACCGCCGCGAATCGCCCTTCTTGGGCCTCCACCAGCGCCACCGCCTCGGCCCCGTTCCCAGCCTCGACGGTCTCGTACCCGGCCGCCCGAAGGATGTGGGACACCAACTGCCGGACCGCCACCTCGTCGTCGACCACCAGCACGGCGCCCCCCGGGGGCTGGAACGCGTGGACGAGACCCGCCGCAGCCGGTCCGTGTTCTTCATCGCGAACGGGAGGGTCGCACGCGGGCCAATGAGTGCGGAACACCGTCCCCTCCCCCACCACTGAATGCACCTGGATTCCCCCGCCGTGGGCCCGCAGGATACCCATGGTCGCCGCCAGTCCCAGCCCACGACCGTCGACCTTGGTCGTGAAAAAGGGGTCGAAGATCCGCCCGAGGGTCTGCGGGGCGATGCCGCTCCCCTGGTCCTCGACGGATACGCAGACGTAGGCGCCCGGAGCCGGGACGTCCCCGATCCATAGCCCGGCGCCCTGCCCATCGATCTCTTCCCGCGAGGTCCGGAGGGTGATCTCGCCGGCTGCCCCGTTGAGAGCATCGGAGGCATTGACGATGAGGTTCATCAGTACCTGGCGGAGCTGAGCCGGATCGGCTTCGATCCACGCCTCCTGGTCCACATGAACCGTTCGCAGCGTTGCCTTCTTGGACATGGCCGGCTCCAGGAGGCTTCCCAGCTCCTGGACGGCGCCGACGAGATCGACGGGCTGAACCGTGCGCTTGGCTTCGCCCGAATAGGCCAGAATCTGGCCGGTCAGCTCGGCCGCCCGTTCCGCGGCCAGCCCGGCTTGTCTGATGAAATGGTGGGCGGGGTGGTCCTCGGGCAGATCGTCTGCGGCGAGGGCCGTATTTCCGAGGATGCTCAGCAGGAGATTGTTGAAGTCGTGGGCGATGCCACTCGCCATGACCCCAAGGCTCTCCAGTTTCTGGCCCCG
>JAHEKK010000047.1 GCA_024638395.1 Gemmatimonadota bacterium
GGCGGGGTTCAACGGCTGGAACGGTGAGCAATGGGGCATGCCGGACATCTCGTCGGCCCAGAAGTGGGACGAGGGTCCCGTGAAGCGCCCGGTCAGCCAGTAGGGGGCGGGGAGAGATGCCTTGGAGCAGCCTGATTCTCACGCCCCTGGTGGGCCTTCTGGTGCTGGGGGCCGGTGAGGCGACAGCGGCGCCCGGGACGGAGGTTGCGGAGTGCCTACAGCCCGCTTCCCCCGACTACTACCAATTCGCCATGGTGCCGACGGGCCGCGTTCCCGGGACGGGCAATGCCAGGGGCACGGCCGACGTCTGGTTTCCCCACACCCCCTTCGGGGTCGCGGTGAGTCCCGATGGGAGCTACCGCTACCAGTTCCGACTCCGCTTTGAGCGCCTGCGTCTGCCCCGCCAGGGATCCTTTGTGGTATGGGTGACGACCACGGATCTGGATCAGGTGGAGGCCGTGGGTGAGCTCAGCGACACTGGGGCTTTCGAAGGTGAGGTGGGCTGGAACAAGTTCCTCGTCGTCGTGACGCACGAGGACGCCTTCGATCCGGAGGCGGTCACCTGGAAGGGACCCGTGGTCGTCCGGGGAATGTCCAGGTCCGGTATGATGCACACCATGGCCGGACACGGCCCCTTCGAGCAGGAGAAGTGCTCCTCTTACGGGTATGAATGATTTTGAGGCGGTGCCGCGGGGGCAGGGAGGCAGCCGGCACGTGGGGCCGGGTAGGCGCCTGACCGCGTCTCGGGGATTCACCCTCGGGGGCGCTCTTTTGGTGTGGCTTACGGCCGGGACCGCCGACGCTGCCGGACAGCAGATGGACCACGCTGCCCATCGCATGCCCGCGGCGGACGGAGCGTGGCGGATGCCGCCCATGGATCCGAACATGCCGATGCTCCCCGGGTTGGAGATGGCTCTCCCTCCCGTGGCGCCCTTTCTCGCCGCGGCGGGGATCGACATCGCGACCCTGCCGGAAGCCCGGCCCAGCGAGGTCGTTGAAATGGCGGGCGGCGACACCCTCGATGTGGACGTTTCCATCGTGCGCCGGACCCTGAACGGACACGAAATGGCCATGTATGGATACAACGGCCAGTACCCCGGCCCCCTCATCCAGGCGCCCCAGGGTTCGACCGTCGTCGTCCGGGTGACCAACAGCATCGAGTCGCCGACGACCGTGCACTGGCACGGCGTGCGGTTGGACAATGCCTTCGACGGCGTCCCGGGCCTCACCCAGGCGCCCATCGAGGTTGGCGAGACGTTCGTTTACGACGTCAAAGTCCCCGACGCCGGGATGTTCTGGTACCACCCCCACGTGCGGGAGGATGTCCAACAGGATCTGGGTCTCTACGGAAACCTCCTGGTCACGCCTCCCGATCCCGAGTACTTCGGGCCCGCCCACAGGGAGGAGGTCCTCGTTCTGGACGACATCCTGATGGACGAGGCGGGGGCGATTCCGTGGGGCGAGGAGGCTCCGACCCACGCTCTCATGGGTCGGTTCGGCACCGTCATGCTGGTCAACGGGGAGACGGATCACGGGCTCGATGTGCGCCCCGGCGAGGTGGTGCGCTTCTACATGACCAACGTGGCGAATACGCGCACGTTCAACGTCACCTTCGGCGAAGCCCGCGTGAAGCTGGTCGGTTCCGACGTGGGGCGCTACGAGCGCGAGACCTGGGTCGAGAGCGTGGTGATCGCACCGGCCGAGCGGTACGTGGTCGACGTCCAATTCCCCGAAGAAGGCCCCGTCGTCATCGCCAACAGCATCCAGGCGGTCAACCACTTTCGGGGCGAGTTCTATCCCCATGTGGATACGCTGGCCGTCGTGACCGTCGGCGGAGATCCGGCAGGCGCGAGCATGGCGGCCGGATACGACGACCTCAGGGAGAACTCCGCGGTGGTGGAGGAGTTGAACCCCCTTCGTGCACACGCGAACCGGGAACCCGACTACACTCTCGAGACGACCGTCCGGGTGAACGGGCTGCCTCTGCCCATCGTGGTGAGCATGGAGATCGATACCCTGTACGTTCCGCCCATGGAGTGGAATGACGCCATGCCCATGATGAACTGGCTTTCAACGGGCGACCAGGTGACCTGGATCCTCAGAGAGGCGGACACGGGCCGGGAGAACGGGGATATCGCCTGGACCTTCGACGAGGGGGATCTGGTCAAGATCCGGGTGTTCAACGATCCTGATTCCTTCCATCCCATGAACCACCCGATCCATGTCCACGGGCAGCGCTTCGTGGTGCTGGCCCGGGACGGGATGGACAATGACAATCTGGTCTGGAAGGACACCGCCATCGTTCCCGTCGGGTCCACCATGGACATCCTGGTGGAGATGTCGAATCCCGGGGACTGGATGCTCCACTGTCACATCGCGGAGCACCTCCACGCGGGAATGATGTTCGACTTCACCGTACGGCCGGCGGCGTAGGAGACCCTCGGCCCTCGTGTGGCGCCCATGGGTCGACCCGGGCGTCCTAGCCCGTGAACGGCGCCGCTCCGGAACCGGCTTGTCCGCTCCCACCACCCAGCTCCTCGGGCCCCAACAGTCGAATCAGCCCGTTTCGGGCCGCCTCCCGGCGGAGTTCGTCGTCGAATCCCGTCAGGGCGATGATCAATCGTAGCCTGGCCTGGCGTCCGAATCCGTATCGCACCTCCGACATCTGGGCCTCCAGCGTGCGGAGCTCAGCGATTCCGGCTTTCGACCGGCCGCCATGGATGTGGGCGTAACATACGGCGCCGCTCCGAAGGGTCGCCGCCGCCGGAAAGTCGTAGCCCTCGCCCCAGAGGGGGCCCACTTCCCGGGGAGGGGCGCCGAATCGGGCCTTGGCGAACCGCCACAGGAAGGCCCGGATCACGATGGGGAGTACGGACACCACGTGGCCGTATAGGTGTGGCCGTATGTGGTCCGCCCAAAGGCGATCCCAGTCCGGTTCGGTCACCACACGCGCCCCGAGGGGGTGCATGCAGGACCACCACAGGGCCTCGTAGGGGTCGGTGATCCGGTATCGCGACCGGCGTGCCCCGGCGGGCGCGTCCAGTGGGCGTTCAACCGAGACGAGCCCCAGCTCTTCGAGACGCTTGAGGTAGGGCCCTGACGCGCTTCGGGTCGTCGACGACCGGTCCACGGCCCGGGACAGGGCTCGACGGGGCAGGGCTCCGCGGGAGAGGGCGCGGAGCATGGAGGCGTACCGGTGGGGAGTCTGGACCAGCCGCTCGAGAAGGCGGACCGGTGACTCGCCGGCTCGGTGCGGGTCCGCCGTGAGGGCCCTCAACGCCGCCTCGGGTCCTCGGGCGTCGGGGGCCGCGGGCCAGCGCAAGGGATTGGTGCCGAAAAAGGCCCAGGCCCGGAGTAGGTCCCCGCCGTCCCATCGCGCCCCGGCCTCGGCCATGTCCCAAGGCGTTCGCGGCGAAACACGCACGACGTCCAGCGGCGGAACCGGGGGACCTGGACGGAGATCGTCGGCCGGTGCCGAGAAGGGCGATCCCCGGCCCCCGAGGGCGTCGCCGAGCCCCAGTCGATCATCGACCATGATCAGGGCCGAACGGACCCCACCCCCACGTGCGCGGATCCAGCTCTGGCCCACCGCGCGCCAGAACTGTCGATTCGCCTGGGCAAGGAGGCGGGGTCGGTCCAGAATGACGATCACGGGGCCGGAATCGAGCACGGCGTCCAGGACCTCAGTCCAGTCGGGTGCTCCCTCTACGGCGACGCCGAGAGCCTCCTCGACCGTGCGGCGAAACGCCGCGAGGTTCTCGAGGTCGGTGAGCCCCGGCGCCCTGAAGACGAGGCGTCTCCGGGTGTCGAGCGCGTCCAGGAGCGGCCCGAGGGCTTCCTCTCCCGCACGGCTCTCCACTACGAAAGACACGGGCCCGGTTCGAGCCAGGAGCTCGGCCGTCCGGTGTCGGCTGTCTGGAGGCAGGATTGCCGTGAGCACGGATGGATGGCGGCGGGGGTCAGGGGTGGGGGGAGATCAATATTGCTCAAGAATAGCAGTATATAACTTATCGTAAAGAAAATTCTGCAAAAAGACGTTCAAAACGAGTCCATCGGGAATAGGTTCTGCTATCCAACCTCGCCAAGAACAGCGATTCAACCCCTCCTATCCCGAACGGAACGACCCTTTTATGAAGACCATGAGCCGCTTTGATTCCCTCAGCGCAGCGACGAGCTGGACCCCGGACCTTTCCAAGGCCGGAGTCAATGGCTCGATCAACCTGATCGAGCGTGTGTTCGGCGAGAACACCTTCGGGCTGAGGGAGATGAAGAACCGCCTGCCCGGCAGCGTCTACGATCAGATCGTCTCGACGATGGCCGAGGGCAAGCCTCTGGACCCGTCCATTGCCGATACCATCGCCGTGGCCATGAAGGAGTGGGCCCTGTCCCGGGGTGCGACCCACTACACCCACTGGTTCCAGCCGCTCACGGGAAGCACCGCGGAGAAGCACGACTCCTTCCTGAAGGTGGAGCGGGACGGCCGGGCGATCGCCGAGTTCAAGGGGAGCGCCCTCGTACAAGGAGAGCCGGACGCGTCCTCGTTTCCGTCGGGCGGTCTGAGGGCGACCTTCGAGGCACGAGGATATACCGCGTGGGATCCCACGTCGCCCGCATTCCTCATGGAGGGCGAAGGGGCCACCTATCTGAGCATTCCGACGGCCTTCACGTCCTGGGCCGGCGATAGCCTGGACAAGAAAGTCCCTCTGCTTCGGTCGATGGCGGCCCTCGACAAGGCGGCACGCCGGGCCCTCGTGCTTTTCGGAGAAGAGGAGAAGCGGGTCGTGGCGAGCCTGGGCCCCGAGCAGGAGTTCTTCCTGATCGATCAGGAGTTCTACTACCGGAGGCCGGATCTGATGACGTCGGGCCGAACCCTCTTCGGGGCCAAGCCGCCCCGGGGCCAGGAGCTCGATGATCACTACTTCGGTGCGATTCATGAACGGGTGTTGGCCTTCATGCAAGCGGCGGAGCTGGAGCTGTACCGTCTGGGCGTCCCCGTGACCACCCGCCACAACGAGGTGGCGCCCCACCAGTTCGAGATGGCGCCGGTCTACGAAAACGCGAACGTCGCCGCCGATCATCAGCAGCTGATGATGTGGTCGCTGCAGAAGAACGCCAGGAAGTACGGCTTCGTCTGTCTCCTTCACGAGAAGCCCTTTGCCGGACTCAACGGGAGCGGAAAGCACCTCAACTGGTCCTTCGGTACCGCGAACCAGAACCTGCTCGAGCCGGGCGAGACGCCTCACGACAACGAGATGTTCTTGTTCTTCTGTACGGCGGTGTTGAGGGCCGTAGAGCGGCATCAGGACCTCCTTCGCGCCTCCATCGCCACGGCTGGCAACGACCACCGGCTCGGTGCGAACGAAGCGCCCCCTTCCATCATCTCCGTCTTCCTCGGAGACCAACTCGAGGACATCTACGAACAACTCGAGAAGTCGGGATCCGCAAAGGCGTCGGACGCGGACGGCCTCCTGGGCCTGGGTGTGGAGGTGCTTCCCGCCCTCCCCAAGCACGCGGGTGACCGGAACCGGACATCGCCCTTCGCCTTCACCGGGAACAAGTTCGAATTCCGGGCCCTTGGCTCGTCCATGAGCGTGTCCTTCCCGGCCACGGTGTTGAACTCCATCGTGGCGGAATCCATCGACGAATTGACGGGTCAGTTGGAGGAGGCGGTGTCCGGCGGAGCGGACCTGGAAGGGGCGTTGGCAAAGCTCCTGGCCCGTGAGATCCCCACGTTCAAGCGCATCATCTTCAACGGAGACGGATACTCGGACGAGTGGGTGGTCGAGGCGGAGAAGCGGGGCCTGCTGAACTTCCGCAATACCGTCGACGCGCTGCCCGTCCTCACGGATCCCAAGAACGAAAAGCTCTTCGAGAAGTATGCAGTGCTCAGTCCCAGGGAGCTCGAGTCCCGGGCCGAAGTCCGGACCGAGCAGTATTTCATCAAGGTCAACATCGAAGGTGAGACGGCCGCTCGAATAGGCAGGACCATGATCCTCCCTGCGGCCATCCGGTATCTGGGCGAGGTCCTGGGCGCACACGGCGCGGCTTCGGCCGCCGGGGTCTCGACCCAGGGACTGACCTCGACCGCGAAAGAGCTCTCGTCCCTGATCGATGGATTCTCCACAGCGCTGGACGCCCTGGACGTTCAGAACCGGGAGCTGGGAGGAGACGAGCTGGCGTCCAAAGTCGTGCACATGAGAGACAACGTGATCCCGGCAATGAATGCCGTGCGTCGTGTGGCCGACCGGCTGGAAGCGGTGGTGCCCGACGACCTGTGGCCATTGCCGACCTACCGCGACATGCTCTTCGTGAAGTAGGGGGGTGCCGGGGGTGCCCGTGCCGGATGGCTGTGCAACGCGCATAGGCTCCGGCATGGGCCCCCCGGTGTGTCCGGTGTCTTACGTGGAGTGTGATCTTGCCTGAAGGGATCTCAGTCCTGACCGAGGAGTTGACGCTGGGGCTGGGGCCCTTGGAGATCCATCATCCGCGGGGCACCTTCGCCCTGACGCCCGCCAGCCTGACGGCAGTCGAGGCCATCGGCCGGAATCAGGACCGGTTCCGAGGCTTGGGTCTCGACTGGGGTAGCGGGTCAGGGGTCCTCGCCATCGCCGCGGCTAGGATCGGGGACGTGGAGGAGGTCGTGGGGCTGGAGTTGGAGCCCGCCAACGTTCGCGTCGCCCGGATCAACGCAGAACGAAACGGCGTTGGTGACAAGGCCCGCTTTCTCGTTGCCGACTCCTACACGCCTAAGAGCCCCTCTGGCCGGGCCGCCCTCGCCGCCCTCGAAGGCAGGGTGGATTTCATCGTAGCCAATCCTCCGTCGTCAAGTCCGGCAGACGACGGTTTCGGCTTCCGGAGGGAAGTGGTTCGAGGCGCCGGTCGTTTCCTGAAGACGGGGGGCATCCTGGCCCTGAGCGTCTCATGGCAGTACGGCACATCCAGAGTCATGGGCCTTTTGGACCTCGATCCCACCCTGGACTACGCCGGCGTATTGGCCAGTACCGCCTGGGTGCCCTTCGACATGAGCCGGCCCGATCTTCTCACCGATGTGGAGGGCTATGCGGCCGAGGAGGAACGTGGAGGACTCCCGTACGCATTCCGCCATCCGGACCATCCCGGCCGGGATCTCACGGCTATCCAGGCCCGGGACCATTATCGGGCCACGGGAGCCAGTCCCCTCTCCCGCTGGCAAAGTCATCTGTTCGTCAGGGCGCGTTGCCGGAACGGCCAGGGTTGAGGTCGCCGGCCGATCGATCCGGAGTTGTCCGGTCCCCCACGGCATCCCCTGTCCGCCTGACCTGGTGACGGAAGGCGCCGAGGCGGGCAACCGTTCGCGACCCTTCGTTCATCTACATGTGTAGTTTCTCTGAAGGCATCCCCTGAAACCGGAACCAGACGCCTCCCGGCGTCGCGACGCGGAGTCGGAACCTGAAATGAGACATCCACCCCATCCCCTCGCCTTCTTGGCCACGCTGGCGCTGGGCGTCGGGTCTGCCTCGGGGCAGGCGGTCACCATGGAATCCCCCGACGGGGTCTTCTCCGAGTCCTTCTCGGTCATTCAAACGGTCCGGGAACTGCCCGACGGTCGGGTTCTCGTGGCCGATCCGCTGGGACAGGCCCTCGTGGCGGTCGATTTCGGGCGGCAGGCCGGCGATACGTTGGGCCGCGTCGGGCAGGGGCCGGCGGAATACCGACAGCCCGACGCCGTTTGGCCTCTCCCCGGTGGTGAGACGCTCCTCGTCGACCTGGGGAACGGCCGCCTGACCCGCCTCGGGGCGGATCTGTCGTTCGGGGACACCCGCCCGTACACGGTCGGGGAGATGGGACCCGGGCGGGAGCTCATCCTGGCGATTCCCCAGGGGGTGGACGACCAGGGCCGCCTCTACTTCCGCAGCATGGGGTCGCCCGGCCGCGGCGGGATGATGGCCGACTCGGCCTGGGTCCTCCGTCTGGAGCCCGCCACGGACGAGGTGGACTCCATCGCGCCCTTCAAGATCACGGGGCGGACCCGCCAGACAAGCGGCGGAGCCAACAACCAGAACGTGAGCATTCAGCAGATCCCCCTCTCGCCGGCTGACGCCTGGGGGGTGGCTCCGGACGGCCGGGTGGTCCTGGCCCGCGTCGGAGACTACCGCGTGGAATGGGTGGGGCCCGACGGATCGGTCACCCGGGGACCATCGTACGAATGGGATGCGGTGCGGATCGGCCAGGCCGAAAAGGAAGAGTGGGCCTCCGACCGCGACAGTGGCGGAGGTGGCTTGGCCATCGGCGTCACGATGCAAAACGGCTCCATGAGTATGCAGGCCACCCGCGGCGGGGGTGGGGGCAATAGCGATCTCGACCAATACCAGTGGCCCGACATCAAGCCACCATTCTATGCGGATCGCATCGCGGTTGACGCCCAGGGCCGCGCCTGGGTGCGACGCCACGTAGACGCCGGCGATCCCCCCCTCTACGACGTCTTCGGTGGCGACGGCTCCCGGTTGGCCCAGGTGCAACTCGCAATGGGACGGCGGGTGGTCGGGTTCGGCTCGGACGCGGTCTACATGGTCGAGACCGACGAATTCGGTCTCCAGACCCTCGAGCGCCATCCCGCGCCCACCTTCTGAGTTCCGTGTCGACCTCCCGGGCCGCGAGGCTCGGGGGGTGATGCAGTCTACGCGGCGTCTGTCCCCCGGGGCGGACGCCGCGTCCTGCGTCCTTGTCCCACATCGGCGTCGATTTGTGGCGACAGCACCACATCACGTCTCTGCATTTCCCAGGAAAAACCCAATACCGGTGCGGTTCTTCGCCGTGGTCAGGAACGTGCATAGTCTCGGGCCGTTCCCCTGAGACGGTCGCCCGTAAAGGGTGTTTCCAGTAGGACTTGCACGAGGTGAGGGTCAAAGCCATGCCTGAGCAATGGTGGCGATTCGATTGCGGTTGTAAGAACCGAACCCAGTGGCTGCGCCAAGCCGTTTGCCCCGAATGCGGGGCGCATGGCCAGTACGTCGGTTGGCAATTGACGCTCGAAGAGAAGATGGCAGCATTCACTCGGGTCACCGGGTTGCCGGCCACCGGCCGGGCTCGGATGACTCCGGAGGGGAAGGCCATTCAGGATCGTCGGGTCCTCTGCAAGCTCTGCATGGGCAAGGGTCTCATCGAAGACCCTCTCGACCGCGATACCTGGGGGTATTGTCCTCAGTGTCAGGGTAACCGCTGCGCCCTCGACGGCGACTTCTTCAGCGAAGAGGTCAAGGGTGCCCTCGACGAGCCCATGCCCGGTGTGAGCGATGAGGAAACGGGCTGGTCTCCCGACCGGGGGAGCGACGACTGGAGAGGTGGGGGTAGCTAGGTGGCTTCCAGCCACTCGGTGTTCTGCGTCCGGAACTGAAACGGCGAATCATCCAGAGGGAGGCGGTCCGCTTCGGCGGATCGCCTCTTCTCGTAGCGGGGGTACCGGGGCGAAGGGGAGTCGCGGGGGACGGTTGGAGCTTGGACCCGGGAGTGTCAGGTGACGGTCCGGCGCTCCCAGTCCAGGATCACCCCATCCGGGGTCACGGTGGCGCTGGCCCCTCGCAGCTCCGGAGCGGCATAGTCCAGGTCGGGGCACTCCATCATGGGAAGGGTCTCGTATCCCAACTCACGGGCGACCAACACACCCAGCGCGAGGATCGCGTCGGCCGTTCCCATGACCACCGCGGCCGGAGCTGCCCGATTCCGGATGAGCTCCAACATGATGGCACTGGAAGAGCTGGATCCTACCGCGCGGTCCATCATGAGCACCCGCCCCGCTACGCTGTGGCCATACTGGGGGTGCCTCGGGTCGGACACGTGGCCGTTCGTGGGGTCGACGCCACCCCAGAAGCTCAACGGGCGCTCCAGGACGAGGACCGGCCCTGATGCCGTGCCTTCGACCAGAGGACGTCCGGACACCTGGCGAACGTTCGGCTCTACCGCCACAGGCCCTCGTCTCGAGAGACGGTTCCCGTCGTGGCTGAGGTCACGCAGTCCTCGAGGCTTCCGTACACCACGTCGTACCCGGTGTTGGCCGGGGTGTAGTGGGCGAACTTCCCGGAATTCGTCATCAGCACACCGCCTCCTGCCGCCAGGATCGGCGTCACCACGACACAGGTGTCCGCGACCACTTCGACGCCCGCCGCAGTCAAGCCGTCGAGTCGGCCCTCCTCTTTCAGGCGCTCCACCTGGGACCGGCTCGTACAGACGTAGAAGGGCACGGCGAACCGGCCCTCGGGAAGGCGCTCCTCGAGTGCCCGGAACTCCGGGTCCGAAAAGTGGGGGCTCCCCAGCGCCACGGCCTGGATGTCGCGGCTCGTCGACGTGCTCAGCGAATCCAGGGTGGCCTTCAGGGCGGCAGGCTCCACCCCGATGACCTCCTCCGGTGTGCGTCCTCCGAGCGCGGCTGCGAGTGTCGGCGCTTCAGGCGTGACGCCAACCACGTGGAAGAGGCCCACCGACCCCGACGACGCGGCGGCGGCACCGAGGGACTTCAGTTGGTCCTCCGACACGGATGGGGGAAGGCCCGTCAGGACAGGGACACGATCGCCGGCCGTCCGGCCCAGCCAGGTGCCGAGTACCGGATAGAACACGTCTCGAGACAAGAGCTCGGGGTTCACCGGACTCACGTCGATATGCACACGGGCCCGCCTCCCTTCGTCCGTGTGAAGTCCGGTTTCCGGGGCGCGACGGGTCAGGGCACAGCAGATGTCCATGAAGTCACCGTAGCGGTTGGTGCGGGCGCCCAAGACCGAATTGGCGAAGGCCACGGCGTTGCTCTCCCCCCAGGCCACATGCACGCCCAGGCCGGGACGATGGCCCACCTGGTAGGGGGCGCACGTCCACGTGGGGCGACACCCCAGCGTTTCGTAGGCCTGCATCTGTCTGAGGGCCATGGCCTTCCGCTGTGCGTGGCTCCGGATGCGTTCGGGCTTGAGTAGATCGAGGGCCCCCACGTTCAGGGTCGTCGGGACATCCACTCTGCCGCCCAGCTCGACCAGGCGCTCCGCGAACTCGACGCCTCCGTCTCCGTGGTGGAGGCAGCCGTCGATGTGGGCGGACTCGATCGTCACCAGTCGTTCCGCTCCGAGGATTCGGGCCACCTCTACCACGAGCCGCATGGCCAATTGCCGTGAGGCGCCTTCTTCGCCAGCCAGGAGAACCCGGTCTCGTTCCGTGAGGTGGAGTGGAGGTGCAGACATGGAAGGAATGTGGACCCTCCCCATGGAAGCAGCTACGGCCCCCCAACCTTGCAAAGAAAGATTGCATGGCCCAACATGGGGCATGGGACGATATCCAGGCGAGTTGGAACAGATGATTCTGGCCGCGGTGCTTCGCCGCGAGAACCATGCATACGGCGTGGAGATCGCGGGAGAGATCGCCGCCAGCACGGGACGGCGTGTCGGCAGCGGCGCCCTGTCCGTGTCCCTGGACCGGTTGGAGGCCAAGGGTCTGATCACGACCCATCTGGGCGATCGGTCCGGTGACCGGGGGGGACGGCCCCGACGCTATGCTCGCGTCACCGAAGCGGGGACGGCCGTGGTGCGTGACGCGAGGGCAGCCATGCTGTCCCTTTGGGACGGCCTCGACGGCGTGCTGGAGGGCTGAGGATTGGGTGGGCGAAGGGCGGGGCCGCCTCGGTGGGCCGTTGGTCTCATCCGCTGGACCGTCCCGGCCGGAGCCTCCAGAGAGGGTACTCTTTGGGGCGACTGCCGTCCTCCTCGTTGCCGGCGGGGCAGCCGTATGGCTGCCCGCGCGCCGCGCCGCCCTGGTGGGTCCAGCCGAAGTACTGAAGGGAGAGTAGCGCCCACGACGAGAGGAGTTCCGCCGCCCTCCCCCGTCCCGGCGTGGCGTCAGCGCGCCGCGTTTGCGAGACTCCGACGTCCCTCC
>JAHEKK010000587.1:0-974 GCA_024638395.1 Gemmatimonadota bacterium
TCGTATTCTTCCTCGCTGACAACGGGACGGACGACACCGCCTTCCCGGTGTCGGAGAGCCGCGAGGGGCGAGCCAAGGGGAGCCTGTACGAGAGCGGCGTGCGCGTACCGCTGATCGTCAATCATCCGTCGATCGTGGCGCCGGGGCGTCGTGATGGGGTGGGTGTAGGGGCAGGAACTCCGCCAGGACCCTCCGGCGGGCGCCCCGTGGATCAGTTCCGGACCAGGTCCTGTAGGGCCCGTTCGACGTAGACCGGCACCATGGCACGGCGCCATTCCGGGTCCACGATGATGTTCTCCAGGGGGCGGCACTGGGTTTCCGCCCGCTCCGCCAAGGCGGTGATCACCCCCTGGTCGAGGGGGTTTCCGGCGGCGATCTCCTCCCAGCCGGTCAGGACCTTCGGGCGTGAGCCCAGGGCCGAGACGACGCCCTGGATGGTGGACACGCGGCCGTCGCCTGACAGCTCCGCCGAGACGGCAACGGAAAGCAGAGGAAAGTCAATCGCGTTGCGCTGGCGGAGCTTCTTGTAGGCGCTTCGCCGGGCTCCGTTTGAAACAGGAATTCGGATTTCGGTCAGAATCTGGTCCCTGCGCCGCCGGGTATTCCAGATCCCGTCAGAGACGAAGAACTCGTCGACGGCGGTTTCCTGACGCCCGTCGGTTCCCTGGAGAACCAGGCGTGCCCCCAGGGTCATCAGCACCGGGGGCGTGTCGGCGGAGTGGGCCGCCACGCACTTCTTCCCGACTTTGGTCACGTGGCAGACCGTGCCGTCTTTCTTGAGGCAGTAGCCCAGGGCCTTTCGCCAGAATCGCGACTGGTTGTAGTAGGTACAGCGGGTGTCCAGACAGACGTTGCCTCCAAGAGTGCCCATGTTCCGGAGCTGAGGGCCCGCGACGAGTCCGGCCGCCAAGGCCAGGCTCGGTGCGTGCTGCACCACCAGGGGATCCCGGGAGACCTCCGCGAGGGTGACGCCG
>JAHEKK010000587.1:1051-2977 GCA_024638395.1 Gemmatimonadota bacterium
TGGAGCTCGCCGCCGTCGAGGCGGATTCCGTGGAGGGGTTGGATGTGCCGGAGTGACACGAGGTGCGCGGGCTCGAAGAGGCCGTGCTTCATGTTGGGAAGCAGATCGGTCCCCCCGGAGATGATCATGGCGTCGTCCCCGTGGGTAACCAGAAGTTGTAGGGCATCCTCCACGGTGGTCGGCCTGTGGTACTGATGGGGCGGGAGCCTGAGCATCAGGGCGCCCCGGGATCCAGGGGCCGGGCCACCATGATCCCGTCCTGACCGCCGATCGAGGCGATGCGCTCGGCGAGGGATACCTCACTGAGCTGCACGCTGGAACCGACGAGGGGGGCGTGGAGGAGCCGCAGAACCCCGTCCTTCCAGACGGCGATCCCCGTGTGTGCCACGTCCAGGCCCGGCACCGTGCTGGTCGCCGCGATGATATCGCCGGTCCGGATCAGGTGTGCCCGCTCCGCGATCTCCCCCTCCGGGATGAAGAAGCGGTCCACAGCGCCCAGGCGGGCTTCGATCTGCGCGATGACCGACAGCACCCCCTCGTCGGCCAACTGCCGATACGCCTCGGGATGGGTGGACATGAAGTCGATGGGCTCGGGGTCGACGCGCCCTCCCATTTGATCGGTTACGTGATCGACGATGCCCTTGGATTCGTTGTCGTGGAGCCATTCGCTGAAGTAGTGAAGCCGGCTCTCGTAGCCGCCGATTCGGCCCCCCCGGTACCGCAGCGCGGTGAGCTCCCGCTGAAAGGCCTGGCGAAACCGGACCGAGTCGCCGAGGAGGTCGACCGGGGCCGTGCGGGCCAGTCGGCTCAGGGCCAACACATTCTCGACGAACGTGACGCAGTCGAGGGCCCGCAGATTCACTACCAGCCGCTCCGGGCCCTCCACCTCCAGGGTGTGAGGCTCATAGGCCGTCCCGAGAAAGGTCTCGCCGAGGGCGCCCATGAGGTCACCGAAGGGAAGGCTCTCCCGGGCCGGGTCCATGGCCCACCGCACCTTGGACTCGGCTATCGTCCAATCGTCAGGCTGTGCCGACACCTGCGGGCCCTGTTCCTCGGGCGGGCCCGCGTTGTCGAGAGCGTCTCGTGAGGCGGTCCGTCCCTCCGTCTCCGGCGGACCTGCGGAGCAGGCGAGAACCAGTCCGCTCAGGAGCGTGAAGGCCAGTGCCCTCACGGTTGCCTCGTCAGCGACGCCTCGGGGCCCCGGGGGGCTCGGGCGCCTCCTTGTTGACGGAGGGCCCTCCATACTCGCGGGGGTGAGAACGGAAGGGAGTCCATGCGCAGGCCGACCGCGTCGTAGATGGCGTTGGCAATCGCGGGAATCGATGGGTGCAGCGGCCCCTCTCCTGCCTCCTTAGCGCCGTAGGGTCCTTCGGGATCGATGGACTCGACGATGAGGGACTCGAGAGCCGGTGTGTCGAGGCTGGTGGGGATGCGGTAATCCAGCAGGGAGGGGGCGTCGTGGAGACCGGCCCGTCCCTGATCGGCGGTCTTGAAGATCTGCTGCTCCATGATGGCCTCTGCGAACCCCATGTAGGCCGATCCTTCCATCTGGCCTTCCACGAGCGTCGGATTCAAGGCACGACCGCAGTCGTGGGCCACCCAGATCTTCTCCACGCGCACGAATCCGGTGTCGACGTCGACCTCCACCTGGGCGACGTGGGCTGTGAACGAATAGGCCGGTGACGCGCCGATGGTCCCGCCTCGGTAGGACCCGTGGACGTCCTTCGGGGTGTTGTAGGAGCCGGTGGTCCCCAGGGTGCCGAAGCGGGCCTCGGCAAGGTTGAAGGCCTCTCGGATGGGCATCGCGCGGTCCGCATCGCCGCCGCTGTCCGACGCGTCCGTCCACTGGGCCCTCCCATGCCGCAGGGCCACCTGGTCCGGCTCCATGCCCCACTCCGCCGCCACGGCTTGCTGTATCAGGTGCTT
>JAHEKK010000048.1 GCA_024638395.1 Gemmatimonadota bacterium
CAGCGCTTCGCCGGCTGCGTCCGGGCCACCTCTGGCCGGATAGGAGAGGGTTGGATGAAACGAATCCTGGTTTGGGGGCTCGCAGTGATCTTGCTCGCTGTGGCCGTGGTGGTGGGTGTCGGCTCGTCCCTCCCGGTGAAGCACGTGGCGTCGGTACGGGCGGAGTACGGGGTGAGCCCTGCCGAGGTCTACCAAGCCATCTCCGACCATGCCCGGCATCCGGACTGGCGTCCGTCGGTGGATCGCATCGAGGAACTCCCGCCCAGGGACGGGAGACCTGCTTGGCAGGAGATCGCCAGCAGCGGCCCCCTTCCCATGGAGCTCGTCGAGAGCGACCCGCCCCGGCGGATGGTGACGCGGATCCTGTCCGAAGGAATGCCTTTCGGAGGCACGTGGACCTACGAACTGACGCCGGTCGCTGCGGGGACACAGCTCACCATCACGGAGATGGGAGAGGTGTACAGCCCGGTGTTCCGGTTCGTGAGTCGCTTCATCATGGGGCACTACGGCACCGCGACGACCTATCTCCAGGATCTGGGCCGCAAATTCGGGAAGGACGTGGCAGTGGAGGTGGTCCTGTAAGGAGGCACCTCGATGATCTGATTCAGGACTCGTCGCCCGGCTCCGCACGAGCGAACAAGTCGGAGACCCCGCCCGGGGGAGCCTCCTACACGCTGGATCCCGGCGGCCCGACCTCGACGACGACAAAGACGCGAGCGTCTACCCTGGCTTCTCCCGCCGAGGCGGCCTCGAGAAACACGGCTGTAGACGGGAACCGGTCCCACGCGGAATCCTCCACGCAGGCACGGTAGTCCGTTTCGGACCGCCACTGGAGGTACTGGACCAGTCGGGTGCCGTCATCGCTGAGGTGGAGCGCGCCACTGAGATAGCCCGGGTATGAAGGGAACTGGTCAAGGCCCATACGGGCGTGGTGGCGGAGGGCCGGCATGAAATCCGTATCCGCGTCCACGGTGACGATGACCGTACAAACGTCATCTCTTCCAGTGGTGGGGCGCACCTCGATCATGAGAGTCCTCGCTGCCGCGTCCCCCGGCTACGGGCAGAACAGGGCGATGGCCTCTGAGTCGCGATCGGAGGTCGTGCCGAGGAGGGCCGATGCAACCCGCTCACCCGTCCCGGGGTCTTCCATGGTGCGAATCTCGACGGTATTGGCGCCCAGCTTACCCGCCTCCTCGCGGAACTTGTTGTAGATGTCCGTTTCGTCGGTGAAGTCCTCGTCGCCGCTTGCGTGGAGAATGGCAACCCGTTCACAGCCCTCGGGCACCTCGTCTCCCGGAAGGAGGAGTTGAACCTGGGTCGTGGGGACAGGCGCGTTTGCCCGGTCCTGAAGGACGGTCTTATTCACGGTGACGCATCCGGTGGCGACGACCAGGATCACCAGGCCGGTGGCGGCTTGTTGCATGATGTGGCCTTTCTCTGGTGTATCGGGACCGGATCCGGGAGCCTTGGGACCTGACGGCAGCCGCCGGCCACGTCCGAAATGTACGCGCAAACGCAAGCCCGGTCGCGGTTGCAGGCTCCTCGGCCTCGGCCATCCCCGCCGGTCGGTTACCGAGGCCCAGACGTGAGCCAGTCCGGTGGGACCGGACCCAGTGGCGTTCTGGGCGCAGGTGTCATTTCTCCACTCGTGAGAACGTTCCTGGACGAGGGAGCGAAGTTCGTAGCCGGAGGTCGAACCATGAGGAAAACCAGCATCCGCGCGCCGTTCGTGGTCGTCGCTTCGATCCTTGCGATCGCCGCTTGCGGGACTGACGACCTGTTGGGCCCGGGAGCCCTTCAGGGCATCGAGGGGCTGGTGTTGATCGGGCCACAATGCCCCGTCCAGACCCTCGAAGATCCCTGCCCGGACCTGCCCTACGAGGCAGTTATCGACATCCAGAACCGCGATGGCGACGTGGTTGTTCGGGCACGCTCCGGCGAAGATGGAACGTTCCGGGTAGGCCTTCGCCCGGGGGTCTACACCCTGGTGCCGCTGTCGGGGAATCCGTTTCCGGCGGCCCAGGCCCAGGACGTGGAGGTGCTCAGGGGCGAGTACGCCGAGGTAACCATCTCCTTCGACACGGGCATCCGGTAGCAATTCCCGTCGGTGCTGGGCCGCGCCATCCATGCTAGGTTGTTCCCTCCCTGCAAGGAGGTGGCTTTGCTGGCCCTCGCGCTGTCCGTCGCCGCGGTTCTGTTGATCTCCGCGTTCTGCTCCCTGAGCGAGGCGTCGATCTATGCGGTTCGACGCCCCTACATTCGTGGCTTGGTTTCGGGAGGGCATCCCGCAGGTCCGGCTTTGGAGCACTTCAAGGAGAACATGGACCAGCCCATCGCGGCCATTCTGGTGGTGAACACGGTCGCCAATACCGCGGGGGCTGCCATCGCCGGGGCCCAGGCGGCAGCCCTGTTCGGCCAGAGCGCCCTGCTCTGGTTCTCTGCGTTCTTCACCCTCGGCGTGCTCTTCTTTTCGGAGATCATACCCAAGGTTCTGGGGGTCGTGCACAACCGTCCGATCGCGAGAGTGGTGGCCCTACCGTGGAGCTTTCTGGTCGTGGCGCTGAGGCCGGTCACCTTCCTGGTGGGACGCCTGTCCCGGTGGCTCAAGCCGAACGCGCCCTCCCTCGCGGCTCCCGAAGACGAGGTCCGCGAGCTGGCCAAGCTGAGCGCTGAAGAGGGGAGCATTCTCCCTCTGGAGGCATCGCTGGTGGCGAACGTCCTCAACCTGGACGATATCTGCGCCCGCGATATCATGACGCCGCGGCGGGTCGTGTTTCGATTGAGTGGTGAGACCCGCCTCGATCAGCTGCGTGACAAGGTGGGAAACTGGCAGTTCTCCCGGATTCCCGTACACGCCGAAGACGACTCGGAGAAATGGACCGGCCTCGTCCGCGCGACGGACGTGCTCGTCGCCCTTGCCGAGGGGCGCAGCTCGACCCGACTCAAGGATCTGGCTGCACCCCTCAACTTCGTGCCCGAGGGTCTTCCGGGGCATGAGTTGCTGGAGGGATTCCTCCGGACCCGGACCCATCTGTTCGCCGTGGTGGATGAATTCGGCGGTATTGCCGGCGTGATCACCCTCGAGGACGTGATCGAGTCTCTCCTCGGACAGGAGATCGTCGACGAAGTGGATCGGACGGAAGACCTCCGTGAGCACGCCAGACGGAGATATGGGAGTAGGCGGACCGATGGCTGAGGCCCGCCAGGCTCCCCCGAAGAAGAAGCCCGCGAAGTCCGGGAAGACACCCGGGCGAAGTCGTGCCACGAGCAAGGCCCGCCGGCCGGCTCTCGGGTGGAAGGAATGGGTTTCCTTCCCTGGCCTCGGTATCGATGGGATTCGGAGCAAAGTCGACACCGGTGCCCGAACCTCGGCGCTCCACGCAACCGACCTGGAGGAGGAAATCGACGACGACGGGACGGCAGTCGTGCGGTTCAAGGTTCCCTGCGAGCGCCGACCTCGTCGGAAGCCCGTCACGGTGACCCTCCCGGTGATCGACAGGCGTTTCGTGCGGGACTCGAGTGGCCGCGAGGAGCTTCGCCCGGTCGTGGTCACCGAAGTAGAGGTGTGCGGACAGCGGTGGGAGATCGAGATCACACTGACCCGAAGGGATGACATGGAGTTCAACATGTTGCTAGGCAGACGGGGGATCAGGCGACGTTTCGTAGTCGATCCCGGTAGGGCGTACCTGGGGGGTGACCCACCGCGTTCGAAGGGTCGAGGACGGCGAAGCTCGGAGGACGGATCATGAAGCTCGGAATTCTGTCGACCGGACCCGGTCTATACAGCACACGTCGCCTCGTTGAAGCCGCGGAGCAGCGGGAACACGACGTGGAAGTTCTGAATACGCTCAAGTTCTCCATGGAGCTGCAACACGGGACGCCTGCCCTCCACTACGGCGGCAAACCCCTGGGTGAGTATGACGCGGTGCTTCCCCGCATCGGAGCGTCCATTACGCCCTTTGGAACGGCGGTGGTGCGTCAGTTCGAACAATTGGACGTTTACACCCCCAATTCATCCAACGGTATCGCCAACTCCCGAGACAAGCTCCGGGCGCTACAGATGCTCAGCCGGCACGACGTTGGCATTCCCCACACCGTCTTCGTTCGTCGTAAGGAAGACGTCATCCCGGCCATCGAACGGATCGGTGGCGCCCCCGTAATCATCAAGCTGCTCGAGGGTACCCAGGGCGTGGGCGTCATCCTGGCCGATAGCGTCAAGGTCGCCGAGTCCATCATCGAGACGCTCCACAGCGCGAAACAGAGCGTGCTGATCCAACGGTTCGTCAGTGAGAGCGCGGGGAAAGACCTACGGGCATTCGTTGTAGGCGACCGGGTCGTTGCGGCCATGCGAAGGGTCGCCAAGGCCGGTGAGTTTCGCAGCAACGTGCACCGGGGCGGACTCGCCGAGCCCGTCGACCTCGACGACGCTCAACGGCGTACCGCCGTCAGCGCCGCGCAGATCCTCGGCCTTCGGGTGGCGGGTGTGGACATGTTGGAGGGGCGGGACGGCCCGCAGGTGATGGAGGTGAACTCCTCGCCGGGGCTGGAGGGAATCGAAGGTTCGACGCAACTGGACGTTGCGGGAGCCATCGTGGACTACATGACGGGGCAGGTTTCCTTCCCCGAGGTCGACATCCGTCAGAAGATGACCGTAAGCGCCAGCTATGGGGTCGTGGAAGTGGGGATCCTCGAGGGGTCGCGACTGGTGGGGATGTCCATCGAGGAGTCTCGCCTCAGGGACAAAGACATCGTGGTCCTCACGCTGACTCGCGGCACCACGGTGATTTCGAACCCGAAGAGCAGCAGGGTCCTGGAGCCCCACGATCGTCTGCTCTGCTACGGCCGGCTCGATCAGATGCGCGATCTGGTCCCGGCGCGCCAGGGACGTCGCCGGCACCCGGCCCTCGACCCCCTGCATACGGAGATCCAGGGAGACGGTAAGCTGGCGAATGCCCACCAGGAGGCGTAAGCACGCGGGCTCCTGGCGGGGTCGTCGGGTAGCCCCGGGCGCCCGCGCGAACCTGGCCATCACGGTGAGCCGGAGCTATGCCGGAGCGCCCATCAAGCTGCCCGTTCATGTGTGGCGTGGGAAGAAGAAGGGCCCGACGGTTTTCATCACCGCGGGGGTGCATGGAGACGAGCTCAACGGGACGGGGGTGATTCGTGAGCTCATTCTCGATCCACCCTTCAAGCTCGCCGCCGGAAGCCTCATCCTGGTTCCTGTGCTCAACATCCTGGCCTTCGACCGTCTATCCAGATATTCGCCGGACCGCCGCGATCTGAACCGGTGCTTTCCGGGGCTGAGCCGCGGTAGTCTCACCAGTCGGCTCGCCCGGGCCGTCCAGGACAACATCGTGGCGCGGTCCGACTACGGAATCGACCTCCATACCGCGGCCGCGCGGCGCACGAACTTCCCCAACGTGCGGGCCGACATGGACGACCCTGAGACAGCGAAACTGGCGGAGCTCTTCGGTGGAGAAATGATCATCGACACCAAGGGCCCTTCGGGAACGCTCCGGAGGGAAGCTGGGGAATCGGGGTGCCCCACGATCGTCCTTGAAGCGGGCGAAGTCTGGAAGGTGGAGCCGGCGGTGGTGGAGTACACGCTCCACGGGATAGAGAGTGTACTGGCCGGGCTGGGGATGATCGAAGGCAAGATCCGAAAGCCGCCCTTCAGAGTCGTCGCCGAGGAGAGGAAGTGGATCCGGGCCACGGCCGGAGGCTTTCTCCAGTTTCACGTTCGGCCCGGGGACATGGTGCAGAAGGACGCCCCGCTGGCCACCAACACGAGTCTGGTAGGAGAAATCCACAACGTCCTCACTTCACCCGACGACGCCATCGTCCTGGGAATGACCACCCTGCCCGCGGTCCTCCCGGGCGACCCGGTCTGCCACCTGGCGTTCCCCTCCCGCGGAACCTTCAAGCGGGCGGAGCGGGCTCTCGGAAAGCTGTCGGACAGCCACGTGCTGGTCCGGCTGCACGAGGACCTCGGGAGCAGCGTGCTCGTGTCGGAGAAGGACCCGGAGTAGATGGTCTTCGGGGCGGGGGCCGCGGCACCGTCTTCCGCATGGGAGACGTGACCACGGGTCTTGCCCTGGTCATTTTCCGGAGGCGGTGCGCTCCTGCCGGGGGTTCAGCCGGTCTTGAGCTGCGGGCTTACGAAGCCGATCCCATAGATAGGAGATCACGTCCCCGTCGCACCGGGTGCGCAGTCTCCGGCCCCCCAGCGAAAGGACCCTCATGTACCGGTCGCTCCTTTTCGTAGCCGCTCCCCTCCTCGCCCTGTTGAGTCCGGCCCCGGCAACCGCTCAACACGAGACCGAGACCGCCTATGGGCGATGCGGCTTCGATATCGAGGACAGGGGCTTCTACACCTTCGAGGACTTCCAGTACTTCAAGCCTCCCGTCGCTGACATCCGTACCCCGCGTCATGTAGCCCGCGTGTACGAGGACACGCCCCTCCCCTATTCCGGCGGCGTTCAGGGCGTGGATTCGACGAGCACCGACGCCTTCTTCGACGGTTCCTTCGGGGAGACCTTCCCATTCCTGGGTTGGAACCTGGAAGACGGAGAGATCCGAGACTGCATGTCTGCCGCCGGCCTCGCGACCTTCTTTCAGGCGTCGGCCCACGTACTGATCGACCTGGTCCAGAGCTCGAACCCCGTGATGAACACGGATTACCGGATCGGGTTCGGCCTGAGCGGCCGTCCTCTCAAGTCCTTCAGGCCCTTTGCCTTCAAGGTGCACCTGTTCCACGAGAGCACCCACATCGGCGATGAGTACGTGCTCGAGGCGTCGGAGGATCCGGCGTTCCGCAGGTGGAACGTGAGCTACGAAGCGGTGGAGTTACTGGGGGCCCTGGATTATTTCGACCCCGGCGGTTCCTGGGGTTGGCCGGCCTACATGCGTGTCTACGGGGGAGGCAAGAGACTGACGAGCTTCTTCAACGTCTTCGAGCCGTTCAGGCTCGAGTTCGACCAGTACGTGACCAGAGACTCGTTCGGCCAGACCCCCCTGCTCCTGGCGACCCAGTGGGAGGCCCAGACGGGCGCTGAGTTCTTCCTCCAGGCGTGGCCGTCCGACCATCTGGGGCATGGGCATTTCTGGAAGTGGCAATACACGATGGCTGCGCTGGATGTGTCCAGGGTCAACCGCCTGGACGTGGCGGACCCCGAAAGCGTGTGGTCGACCCACGCGATGTTGGGCCTGGTCTGGGGCGCCCACTTCAACGCGCAGCGCTCCAACCAACTGACCCTCGACTGGTACCGGGGGGTGAACCCCCATGGGCAGTTCCGGAACGCCGAAACCGATTGGTTCGGCTTGACCCTGACCCTGCGATTCTAGTGGACTAGGCCCGCATGGCCTCCAGCGGGTCGCTGTTCATGGCCCGTCGCGCCGGCACCCAGGCCGCCAGCAGGGCTACGGCCAACACGACCCCGGACCCGAGGAGTACGGAGGCGGGATCCGAAGGACTGACGCCGACCAGAAAGGTCGACGCGAGGCGGAGGAGCAGGGGTCCCGCCACCGTGCCAAGCGCCAGGCCCGTGGCGCTAAGGAGCAGGGCCTCCCGCAGGACGATCTCGGTGAGCTTCCCTCGGCCCGCCCCCAGGGCCACACGGATTCCGAAGTCGCGGGTCCGCTGAGCGACAAGCATGGACAGGAGTCCATAGAGCCCCAGTGCCACGAGGAGCAGCGCGAGAGCCGAGCTGGCGCCGAGCACCGTGACCGCCATCCGGTCCGGGCCAAAGACCTGGTCCAGCGCCTCCTCCATGGTGAGGAGGTTGGACGCGGCGACGTTGGGATCGACCTCGGCGGCGACTTCCCGTATCTGATCCGTGAGGGAAGCCGGGGGCACGGTTGCTCGCACGATCATGGTCATGCGCGCCCCGCCGAAGCCCAGAGCCAGGACCTGTGGGTGGAGCCCATACAACGTGGGGCTCGCCCCCGCCCCCCGGCCCGCCCGCGTGTCGCCGACGACGCCGACCACCTCCAGGAACGGTCCCTCCGGCCCGCTGAGCGCCAGCGCCGCGGCGAGGGCCGACCGGCCGGTGCGCGCTTCGATGAGCCTCGCCGCCGCCTCATTGATGATCAGGACGGGTGGCTGGCCAGGCACGTCGTCCGCGGCGAACCCCCGTCCATCGAGAACGGGGACCCCGATGGTCTCGAAGAAATTGGCGGAGACGGTGCTGAACGACAGCGATGACGGACGCTCGGGATCTTCGGCACCCTCCACGAACCAGGTGTCGGACCCCAGTGCCCCCACGGCCGGGAGGGCATCGGCCAGGGCCACACCATCGACCCCCGGGAGGCCCGAAATCCTGGCGGTGAGGCGGTCGTAGAAGTCGCCGACCTGAGCGGTTTCATAGCCCTGTAGGCCGGGATGGAACTCGGCGGTGAGAATCCCCCTCGGGTCGAAGCCCGGGCCCGTCGACGTGAGGTTGACGAGCGTCTGGACAAACAGGCCCGTGCCGAAGAGAAGGATGACCGACAGGGCTACCTGGCCGACCACCAGGATCCGGTTGGGCCACCGTCGCGGAAGGGGCCGGAGGGCCGTGGAGATCGATTCCGCGGCTTTGCCCGTGACAGCCGGGGAGAGGGCGGGGAGCAGGGCGCAGATCACCCCGCTCGCCAGGGTGACCAGGCCCGCGAAAGCGGCTGTGCTCAAGTCGAGGCCCACGTTTAGATCGATGGGGCTCGGGACCCGGGCGACCACGCCGGAAATCCCTCGGGCCAGGAAAACGCCTGTGGTGCCGGCGGCGACCGCCAGGATCATGAATTCCATCACCAGCGTGCTGGCCACTCGCCTGCGGCCCGCTCCGAGGGCCTGCCGGACGGCCAACTCCTGTCGCCGACGCAGGGCTCTCACCATGAAGAGGTTGGCCACATTCAGACATACGACGAGCCAGAGAACGCCGACGACAGCCAGAAGAAGGCCGCCGGCCAGAGCCAACTGGTGCCGCGGCACGCCGGGTACGACGGCGTCCTGAACCGGGACCACGTCGTAGGCCCGTCGTCCGTTGGTATCGGGGTACTGATTGGCCAGACGTTCCCCGAGGACCTGGATCTCCTCCAGCGCCGCAGGCCGGGATACTCCGGGCGCCAGTCTCGCCACGATGAAGATCCCTCCCCAACCCCTTCGGTCCAGGAGGTACCCGCTTTCAGGCATGAGGACCGGCTGCATGGAGATCGGTACGAACAGCTGCGGTTTCTCGGACAGGGTCGTGCCCTGGAAGTCGGGAGGCGTAACCCCGATCAGCTGGAAGGCCCGTCCGTTGATCTGCATCGTCCGCCCCAGCACGGACAGGCTCCCCCCCAAAGTGCGCTGCCAGTACCCGTGGGTGATCACCGCCTCCGCGGGGGTGCCGGGCTCCACGTCCGCGTCTCCTTCGAAGAAGCGTCCAACGAGAGGCCTCACGCCCAGCGTGGCGAAGTAGTTGGCGCTGACCATCGCGGCGGGCACGGCCTCGGGAGCGCCGTCGGTAGACACGTCGGCGATTCGGGGCTTGAATGCCGATAGCGATTCGAGGGAATTACTCCCATCCCGGAAATCCAGGAAGTCCATGTACGCGGAGACGCCGAAGGACCCACCGGACTCGCTCGTCATCACCGCCACGAGGCGGTCCTGGTCCACGATGCCCGGAAGCGGGCGAAGCAACAGGCCGCTGACGAGGGCGAAGATGCTGGTTGCCCCGCCGATCCCTGCGGCAAGGCTGAGAACCACCGAAGCCGCGTACCCGGGACTCCGCGCGAAGACCCTGAGGGCTTGCTTGAAATCGACCCACACCCAGTCTCTCATCGTCCCGGCCTCCCTTGGCGATCTTCTTGAGTTCCGAGCGGTCCGACGAAGTCGCACCACGTCGGGATGCAGCGTTTGGCTCCAGTACCACGCCGTGGCGCGGATGGCCTTCACCCTCCCCGTCGCCCTCCGCCTGAACTCCTCGTCGAGATCTCCCAGCACGGCGTCCCGGTAGCCGGCGGGGAGCAGGCGCGAAAGGATGCTCCGGGCCGTCCGGGGGGGATTCGGCCGCTTCTTCACGTGCGCCTCGAGTCCGGCGCCGACCCCAGGCCCGACCACATGCGCTCCCAGACCGCCTTCGCCTCACCGAGGGCTTCGACCCCCTGGGGCTCCAGAGCGTAGAACTTCTTCGCTTTCCCTCCCCGGACAGGGGTCGGCTCGGACATCCAGGACCGGACCAGCCCGCGCTCCTCCAGACGGGCCAAAGCGACATAGACCGTCGCGACGGCCACCGGCCTGTTGGCCACCTCGTCCAGGTGCCGCCGGATTTCCCCTCCATGGGCTCTGTCGCCCAGCCGGAGCACCGACAGGAGCACGAGTTGCTCGAATTCGCTCAGGTAGGATCGTCCGGTCATGGCGCCTGGGATCGATGGAGTCACGGGGCGGGCTGTTGACTATTTAAGTGAAAATACCAAAAAAATAAAGAAGTCTGTTCTCCCGAGAGCGAGTGAGGAGGACATGACCGGCAGTCCGGGCGACTCGGTAACCCCAGCGGCGCGGCCATCCCCTCGGTTGAGAGGCCACCCTCGAGAGACGGTCGCGGCCGGGGGACCCTACTCGGCCTGCAGGGCCTCCATGGGGTCCGTCCGCCCGGCCCACCGGGCCGGGAGCCAGCTAGCCACGGTGGCGACCAGGAGGAGTGCTGCCGCCGCCCCGAGGAGCGCCACCGGGTCCGAAGGCTCCACCCCCCAGAGCCGGCTTTCCAGAAGGCGCGCCGCCCCCCAGGATGCGACCAGGCCTACGGCGACTCCCAGTCCAGCGACCAGTACGCCGCCCCGGAGCATCCACCGCTCGATGCCTTGCCTCGACGCTCCCAGGGCCTGCCGGATCGCCAGCTCCCGACGCCGTTGGCCGGCCATGTACAGGAGCGTGCCGTAGAGCCCTCCCGCGGCAAGCAGGAGAGCGACGATGCCGAACGTCCCGAACAGGGCGGAATCGAAGCGGCGCCGTGCCGTACCCCGCTCCATCCACCCGGCCATGGGGCGGACGATGGGTGCCGGAAGGGTCGGGGCCGCGGCCCAAATGGCTTCCTGGAGGCGGCGCACCAGGCCCGCGTCGGCCGCGGCGACCCTGACCGCCACGTGGGAGCGGGGGATGGGGAAGGGAAGGAATTCGATGGGGACGAAGAGGTCGGGTTCCGGCTCGGCGTCGAGTCCGAAGTACCGGGTGTTCCTCATCACCCCGGACACGGTGAACTGCATAGCGCCCTGTTCGCTCTCTCTCAGGACTTGCTGATTGAGGGCGGCGCCCGCAGACCCGAATGCCTCGACGGCGAAGGCCTCGTTGACGACGGCGGGGATGGGGCTCGACGTGGCGTCGGCCTCGGACCACCCTCCGCCCTGAATCATCTCGACTTGGAGGGTGGTGAAGAACTCGTGACTCACAGGGTGGATCCAGGGTGCGATCTCCACGCCCTCAGGACCAGCCGTAAGGCTGCTGCGCCAACAGCAGCGACCTCCGCCCACCACCTCCAGGGGCATCGTCAGGCCGTAGGCCGCCGACCGCACGCCGGGCACGGCGGAGAGACTCCGGTGCACCTCGTCCATGATGAGCCGGTATTCGTCGGGGCTGTGGATCTGGCGGGGCGTCAACGGGATGGTCCACAGGTCTTCCGTGACAAATCCCGGATCCTGGCGCTGGACCTCGATGAAGGTCCTGATCAATAGGCTGGCACTGGCGACCAGGACCAGGGAGAGCGCCACCTCCGCGATGATGAGGCCGTGGCGCAGCATCCGGTCCCGGCGGCCGGCCGTCCCCCCGCGCGTGGAGGCCCGGAGCTCCGAATCGGGGCTCCCGCGCACCGCCCGCAGGGCGGGGAGCAGTCCGAAGACGAGGGCGGTCAGCATCGAAAGCAGGCCGGC
>JAHEKK010000588.1 GCA_024638395.1 Gemmatimonadota bacterium
AAGCGGATCGACATGCCGCTCAAGGCCGCCCTCCCCTGGCGCGCCTTCCTCCGATATGGCTTCGCGGCGGCCTTGGTTGCGTTCGTGGTCCAGCCGACCCGGGCCGTGTTTGCCGGGTCTCTCGCTACCTTCTTCTTCACGGGGGGGATCTTCTGGGTGGTCTTTGGTGCCGCCGTATGGTTGGGGAATCTCATCCCGGACGAAGACCGTGAGCTCCTGGGTCGAGCGTTCGCCCCATTTCGGTCACGATTCCAACGGTTGTGGGGGCATGCGTAGGACCGATCAAACAGGGGACGATCAGGGGCCGCCAAGGCCAACGGAGTCGTCTGCCCAACTGCCCGCGGAGAGGCCCCCCAGGGACGTCCAACCCGTGGCGAGAGGGCCCCGCTCTGCGACCGCCGGCGGTGGTGGGCCCCATCGGAGACGCCGACGTCAAGCCACCCTTCGGCGAGCGCCTTCCGTCCTCCGGCGATACTGGTGGGCAGCCCTGGGTTCTCTTGGCATCGGCCTGTCCCTGGCCGCGTTCCTCCACCGCGAACAGCCCTCCACCTTCACGACCGAAGGTGCCCTATGGGTCGAAACGGACGATGGGGTCGGCGGCTCAGGAGGCTTTTCAGGCGGGCCGGTCCTCCCTCCGCGAGCATGGGCGGAGCTATTGACCTCGTGGACGGTGCTCGACTCCGTCGTCCTGACGCACCGGCTTCACATCGGGTTCCAGCCGGAACATGAACGCGCTTTCGAGGATCTGCGGGTGACCGACCTGACCCCCACCGGCGATTACATCTTCGCGATGACCGAGGTAGGCCGGGTTCGGCTTTTCGATAGCCGCGGACAACTCCTGGACGAGGCGTCACCGGACTCGGCGTTGGGGGTCCAACTCGGGTTCGAATGGTCCCCAGGCTTCGACGTCCTGCCCCTCGGAGAGGTCGCTCCCTTCTCCGTTTCGACTCGGCGGGCAGCGGCCGAGGCTCTGGCCGAATCCCTCCGGGTGACCATCGGCGAGGAAGGCAACATCATCCGCGTACGGTTGTCTTCGTCCGACAGGCGCCGGGCCGCGTCCATCGTGAACGCGGTCATGAGCCGAACCGTATCCCTGGCTGCCACTCTCAAGTTGGAGCAGATCGACGACAGAGCCGAGGTGCTGGAGGCCCAGCTCGCCCGGGCCGACACCCTGCTTCGCGATGCGGAACGGCGCCATCAGAGGTTCCAGGTGAATGCGGCGGCGCGGGGTGGGCCCGGAGTGGAGGGAGATCCCGCCGCCGAGCGATTGATCCAGATCAGAGTCGACGCCGATCAACTTCGGATGGACCGGGAGCGTCTCGAGACGCTCCTCGCGGAGATCCCGACCTCTGGCGTCAGAATCGAAGCGATGGAGGTCATCCCTGCCGTACGCTCCTCGTCGGAGCTGTCGAGGGCTCTCACCGAATTGGCCCGAGCCCGGGCCGATATCCGACGTCTGGATTTGACGGGGGATGCGTCCCAACTTCAGCTGATAAGGAGCCTTGCCGAGTCCCTGGAGAACGTCGCCATTCCCCGGCTGGGACAAGCGGTGGTGAACCAGCTCATGGATCAGGAAGACCTGGCTCGAAGGCAGTCCGCAGACGCGGCGGCCCTGTTGACCGACATCCCTCCCCAGCGCATCGAAGAGGCCCGGCTTTCGCGCCAGGTCGCCGTGGCCGGGACCCTGTTCCAGGACACCTACCGTGCCTACGAAGAGACCACGCTGGCCCAGGCCGTTGCCAGGCCCGACATCCGGGTGCTCGACGTCGCCGTGGCTCCTCTGACGCCTCAGAAGCCGACGTCGACGCCAGTGGCCCTGGTTCTTCTGTCCGCGCTCGTGGCGGCCGTCGGCGTCCCGCTTCTCCTGGACTCCCTGAACCCCTCCTTGCGCGAGGGCTCCGACATCGTCGAGGGGCTGGGTGCGCAACTCCTGGGCGTGCTTCCGCGCATTGGTGCCGGTAGGGGCGGTGACCCGGGACACGAGCGGACTGTGAACGCGTTTCACGAGCTGAGGCGCAACGTGACGTTCGCTCTCAACGGAGGGGGCCCGATCACTTTCGCCGTTTCCAGTCCAGGCCCTGGCGAAGGCAAGTCGGTGACCGCCGCCAACCTGGCCTTCGCCTTCGCGGAGTCGGGCCGCGAAGTCATGCTGCTGGACGCTGACGTACGGAGCGGTCGACTCCACGAAGCCGTTGGCGCGGACTCGGAGCCCGGTTTGACGGATCTGTTGATGGCGGACTGCTCGCTGACCGACACGATCCAGGCCACGCCAATGGACGGAGTCGAGTTGATTGCGGCGGGCACGTTCGCCGAAGACGGACCCGAGCTGCTCGGAAGCCCGGACCTCGAGTCCCATCTGCGGGAGCTAGGTTCCCGGTACGACGTTGTCATCGTCGACTGCCCGGCGCTGGACGTGGGTGGAGACGCCGTGTTGTTGAGCATTGCGGCTGGGGCCGTCGTCATGGTGTTCCGACACGGTCAGACGCATTCGGAGCGTGCCCGTGCGACGATGGACTGGATCTCGCGCTTCCCGTTTCGGGTCGCCGGCGCGGTCTTCAACGACGTGCCCCTGCGGGAGGCAAGAAGAATGCGCCCATCGGCGGCTCCTGTCCTCAATCTTCCGAACCACCACAGGAGCTAAGATGCCCGGCGCCAGGAGCGTACACCCGGAGCCGGGGCGGCCGCCGAGGTGACGGCGTTTCGCAAGGCGAAGCGGCTGTTGCAGATGGGCCCCCGCGAGGTGGCCGGCAGAGTCGCGGAGTTGGGGCGAACGGGCACCGATTGGCTGGCCACCCGGGGGGCGACCTTGCCGCCCTGGTCACCGTCGACCACCGAGGCGGTGGAGATGGTGAAGGGCCTGGCCCGGCGTGACTTCTTCGGGGTCGCTGGGAGCGCCCGGCCCGGGCCGGACTTCGCGAAACGGTTTCCCGACGGGGCGGCCCGCGCCGTCGACGTGGCGGAGGACGTGTGTC
>JAHEKK010000589.1 GCA_024638395.1 Gemmatimonadota bacterium
GTGGGTACCCCTCTTTCGACGGCATCGAGCGTGGGCGGAGGCGGCTCTCCCTGACACTCTCGACCTCGAGGAATCGGCTCCCGTCCATCTACGGCGCCGGGCTCTTCCTTCCATGGGAGGGCCCGGCGTTTTCCGTGAAGATGTCGGTATCGTCTGACAGTGCCTCCGGTCGGATCAGGTGACGACCACACCACCACTGGTGATCTCCGTGGGACGGGGCGCCCTTCGGGAATCCACCCACCAGGTGCACGCGGTGGTCTGTAAGGCCGATGGTTCTACAGTCAGGAGCTGGGGGGACCCGCACCGTTTGACACTCCTCCGGTCGGTGGCGAAGCCGTTCCAGGCCGTCCCCCTCGTCGAGGACGGGGTCACGACGAGATTCGCCCTCACGGCAGCGGAGCTCGCCCTGACCTGCGCGTCCCACAACTCGGAGGATGTCCATATCGCGGCGGCTCGGAGCATTCTGCAGAAGGTGGGGTTGGATGAGACCGCCCTCATATGCGGTGCCCACCCGCCACTGCTGCCCAGCCGGGCAGCCGAGCTCCGTGAGATGGGATTGGAGGAAGCCGCCATTACCAGCAACTGCTCAGGCAAACACGCGGGGATGTTGGCCCTTGCCGTGCATCACGGCTGGCCTAGCCGGGGGTATGAGCTGCGGGCCCACCCCGTCCAGCGGCGGATGGCCGGGGAGGTCGCCCGCTGGACAGGGCTTGCCACTGCGGACCTCCGCCTGGAAACGGACGGATGCGGTGTGCCATGCTTTGGCGTACCGCTGATCTCGCTGGCGCGAGGCGCCGCCAGGTTCGCTGGGGCCGTCTCGAAGGGCCAGGAGGGGCCCCGGGCCGTTGCCGAGGCCATGACGGCCCACCCCTTCATGGTGGCGGGCAGCGGACGACTGTGCACCGCACTCATGAGCACCGCCAAGGACGGGCTATTCGCGAAGGTCGGTGCCGAGGGTGTCTATGCAGCCGGGTCACCGGAGGCGGGGGTGGGCGTTGCCTTGAAGGTGGAAGACGGGGCCTGGCGGGCGGCACCCCCGGCCCTGCTCGCCGTGCTTCGGGTGGTGGGCCTCCTCGGAGAGACCGCATGGGAGGCCCTCGAGGACTACCATTCCGCTTGGGTGGTCAATACGGTTGGTGACCCCGTCGGGCGCATCAGCGCCGACATCTGACCCTCGTTCCCGGCCTTTCCGTGTTTGTCGATACCGCCACCATTCAGGTCTACGGAGGCACAGGCGGCTCCGGTGCCGAAGCCTTCCGCCGGGAGTCGGGGGTTCCGAGGGGTGGGCCTTCGGGGGGCGACGGAGGCCGCGGGGGGAGCGTGATCCTCGTGGCGGACCCCCACCTGACGACCCTCAGCGATTTCCGATACCGCCATCATCACCGAGCGGAACGCGGGCAGCACGGCGAAGGCAGCAACAAGACGGGCCGCAGTGGCAAGGACCTCGAGCTGCGCGTTCCCCCTGGCACCATCGCCGTAGACGAAGACGGCGATGCCGTCATCGGAGAGCTGCTGAGTCCGGGTGACCGGCTGATCGTGGCCCGAGGTGGCCGGGGCGGGCGGGGGAATGCGCGCTTCACCTCCGCGACCCGACAGGCCCCGCGCCGCTGGGAACCCGGAGAAGAGGGAGAGGAACGAACGGTTCGGTTGGAGCTCAAGCTCTTGGCCGACGTTGGCTTGGTGGGCGAGCCCAACGCGGGGAAGTCCACGCTGCTATCCGTCGTTTCCCGGGCCCGTCCCAAGGTTGCCGCCTACCCGTTTACCACCCTGACGCCCAATCTCGGCGTCGTCGAATTGCCCGATTTCCGCTCCTTCGTGATGGCGGACATTCCCGGCCTCATCGAGGGCGCCCATGACGGCAAGGGCCTCGGTCATCAGTTCCTCAAGCACATCGAACGCACACGGTGCCTGGTCATCCTCCTCCCGGTGGACGCGGAGGACCCCCAGGGGGCTCTGGACGCCCTCCGGAGCGAGCTGACCCAGTATTCGCACCACCTTGGCAACCTCCCGTACTGCGTCGCCATGTCCAAAACGGATCTCCTCGGGCCCGACGCCTCCCCTCCACCCGTGGAGGCGCCAGGCGCCTGGGGGTCTTACGCCGTCAGCTCGGCCACGCGATCAGGTCTCGCGGAGCTTCTGGAGGGGTGTTGGCGCCAACTGGAGGCCTCGAGGTCGAGGGAGGACGACGGGGGCGAAGGGCTGCCTTGAGCGAGACCGGAGAGCTTCTTGCCGCATTGACGGTCCGGGGACTCCCGGGGGTGGGACCAAGGCGCTTCAGACGGGTGGTGGAGGCGTTCGGCTCGGCTTCGACCGCCCTTTCCGCCCCGCGGCGTCTCCTTGTGCCCGTCATCGGCAAGCAGGCCGCGACCGCTCTCGGTGACGCACACCGCCGCCACGGAGCCCGCGCCATCCTGATGGAATGCCGGCGGCTCGACCTTGGCCTCACCTCCTTCGGACAGGACGACTATCCCCGTCGACTCCTTGACCTCGAAGACCCGCCGCCCGTTGTCTTCTGGCGAGGCCGGCTCGATCTGCTGGGAGGATCGCCCGTGGCCGTCGTGGGGAGTCGCCGTGCCACGGCGTACGGACGGCGGGTGGCACGGCGGTTGGGCGGGTTTCTGGCAAGCCAGGGCCGGCCCGTGGTATCCGGAATGGCCATGGGGGTAGACGCCGAGGCCCATGCCGGGGCACTCCCGGGTCCGACGGTCGCCGTGCTCGGATCCGGTGCCGACGTCCCCAGCCCCCGTAGCAACGAGGGGCTCTATCGACGGATTCTCCTGGACGGACTCGTACTGAGCACCTTCGATCCCGGGACCAGGGCCGCCGCCCACCATTTCCCAGCCAGGAATCGGGTGATCGCAGCCCTGTCCGAGGAGATCGTGGTGGTCGAGGCCACGAATCGGAGCGGGGCACTGATCACGGCCGGGGTCGGCTTGGATCTGGGGCGGGAGATCCACGCG
>JAHEKK010000049.1 GCA_024638395.1 Gemmatimonadota bacterium
AGCGACTCCAAACAGCGATTCGGTACCCGTTGCATCCATGCGGGCCAAGCCCCGGAAGCGACCACCGGCGCAATCACCCTGCCGATCTTCCAGACGTCGACCTACGTGCAGGAGGGCATCGGGCGGCACAAGGGCTACGAGTATGCCCGGCTCCAGAATCCGACGAGGGAAGCCTCAGAGGCCAATATCGCGTCTCTGGAGGGCGGATCCCACGGCATCGCCTTTTCCAGCGGCCTCGCCTCGATCGAGTGCCTGACCAAGACCCTCTCCGCAGGTGATCACATCATCAGCGAAGAGAACACATACGGCGGCACGACCCGGATGTTCACCCGGGTCCTGGCACGCCTGGGACTGGACTTCTCCTTTGTCGACACCAGAGATCTCGACGCCGTCCGGGCTGCCGTGCGCCCCACCACTCGCCTCATCCACATCGAGACCCCCACCAACCCCCTCATGCGCGTCAGCGACGTGGCGGCCCTCGCGTCGCTGGCCCATGAGGCAGGAGCGATCCTGTCGGTGGACAGCACCTTCGCCTCGCCCTACAACCAGCGTCCCCTGGAGTTGGGGGCGGACGTGGTCATGCACTCGAGCACGAAGTACCTGAACGGACACTCCGACGTCCTGGGAGGCATCCTGGTCGTCAAGGACGACGCCCTTGCCGAGGAGCTCCATTTCATCCGGAAGTCCACGGGCCCGATCCCCGGGCCCATGGATTCCTGGCTGATCCTCAGGGGCACGAAGACCCTCGAAGTGCGCATGGAGCGCCACAACGCCAACGGTCTGAAGGTGGCCCGGTTCCTGAGCGGTCACCCAGCCGTGGACGCCGTGCACTATCCCGGCCTGCCGTCCCACCCGGAGCATGATCTGGCCAAGAGGCAAATGAAGGGATTCTCCGGAATGTTGTCGGTGGACCTCCCGGACGGAGTCGCGGAGCGTCTCGTGGAACGAACGCGTATCTTTCGGTTGGCCGAGAGCCTGTGCGGTGTGGAGTCGATGATCAGCATCCCTTCCCTCATGACCCATGCATCCGTGCCCGAGGCACGTCGCATCGAAATGGGGATCACCAACGGGTTGGTGCGTCTGTCGGTGGGCATCGAAGACGGAGAGGATCTGGTTCTGGATTTGGAACAGGCGCTTGAGGGCGCGGCCTAGGCGTCCGGACCGTGAAACCCCGGGGGTCAAGCCCCGTAGAGGCCAGAGTGGCGACCGTGGGCGGCCGATGCGTGGGCACGGCCTCTCCGGGTCGAGGACACGACACGAGGAGACAGTGACATGGCGGACGGCGATAATGACGAAGGCGGCCGGGTGAACGGCGGGGGCACGACAGGGGATTGGACCGCGAAGCGGGTCCTGTCCGACATCTCCTCACGGACGTGGGAGCATCCCGCCGACCGGGCGGCCCTCGCCGCCCTGCGGAAGCTCCCGATGTTCGACGACGTCCTGAGGACCTTGTTCGGCTTCTTCGGCGAGAAGCCCATTCGTCTTGCGTTCCAGGCAAACGCCGTCCAGGTGTCCAAGAATCAGTTCCCCCGTATCCACGGGCTGTATAGCGACGTCTGCAAGACCCTCGATGCGCCGGAGCAATACCCGATCTTCGTATCCCAGACGCCCATTGTGAACGCCGGCGCCTACGGGATGGACGATCCGTTCATCATCCTCAATTCGGGGACGGTGAAGCTCCTGGACGATGAGCAGCTCTCGTACGTGATGGGCCACGAGTTGGGCCACATCATGAGCGATCACGTCCTGTACCGCACGATGACGGTGCTCCTGATCAACCTCGCCCAAATGGGCTTCCCCATCGTCGGCCTGGCGGCCAGGGCCATCCTGGTGGCACTCCTGGAGTGGTCGAGAAAAAGCGAGCTGTCGGCCGACCGGGCAGGCCTCCTGGCGATCCAGGATCCCGACCGGGTCATGGGCACCATGTTGAAGATGGCCGGTGGCGGAGACGACGACGAAACCAGCCTGGCCGAGTTCATCCGCCAGGCGGAGGAATACCGGGCCTCGGGCGACATGGCGGATCAGGTGTTCAAGGTTCTCAACCTGATCGGTCAGAGCCACCCCTTCTGGGTCCTGCGGGTCTCGGAGCTGCGCGGGTGGATCGAGGAGGGTGAGTACGACCGTATCCTCCGGGGCGAATACCAGCGCCGTGGCGATCCCGATCCGGCCTATCGCGAGGATCTGACCGAAGCGGCCAACGCCTACGCAACGGGGGCGAAGGACTTCATCGACACCATGGCCGGCGCGGCCAAGAAGGTCGGGGAAAGCTTCATGGACTCCTTCCGGAGGTAGGGTGACCCCTCCAGAGAACGCCGGCTCGATCCCGAATCAACACGCCGAAGCCACCCAGGGGGCCGTAGGGGCGTGATGCGAATCCTCATTGTCGGCAACGGTGGACGGGAGCACGCCCTCCTCTGGAAGCTCCAGAAGGACGCGCCTGAGGCCCAGTTCTTCGCCACCGAGCCCAATGGCGGCATGACGCCGCTGTGTGTCCCGGTAGACATCCCGGCGACGGACATCGTAGCGCTGGCGGGCTGGGCGGCCGGGCACCGCATCGACCTGGCCGTGATCGGCCCCGAGGCCCCTTTGGCAGCCGGCCTCGCCGACCGCCTGGTCCGGAGCGGAGTGCCGGCCTTCGGTCCCGGCGCCGGCGCGGCCCGGATCGAATCCAGCAAGGCGTTTGCCAAGGAGGTCATGGCCGAAGCGGGCGTCGCCGCGGCGGAGGCCGCGACCTTCTCCGACGAAGCGGAGGCAAGGGCGCACATCGAGGCAGTCGGTGCTCCCATCGTCGTGAAGGCCTCCGGGCTTGCCGCCGGAAAAGGGGCCATCGTATGTGAAACGCGCCAGGAGGCCCATGACGCCGTCGGAGAGATGATGGGGGGCGGATTCGGCGAAGCCGGGCGAGTCCTGGTCATCGAGGAGTTCATGACCGGAGAGGAGTTGTCGGTGTTCTACCTCACCGACGGCGAGCGCTTCTTACCCCTCCTTCCCTCCCAGGACCACAAACGGATCGGCGAAGGCGATACCGGGCCCAATACGGGCGGGATGGGCGCCTACGCGCCCGTCGGGTTTGCCACCCATGAGCTCCTCGACCGGATCGGAGGCGAGATCGTCGCCCCGACCCTGGCCCGGCTCGCCGAGTTGGACGCGCCGTTCCGGGGGCTCCTCTATGCCGGCATCATGGTTTCCGACGGGGGGCCCCGGGTGGTGGAGTTCAACTGCCGCTTCGGCGATCCGGAAACGCAAGCCGTGCTCCCGATGATGAAGAGCTCCCTCCTGGAACCGATGATGGAAATCGCCGAAGGCGGCACCCTCGAGGGATATCCCACGCCCGAGTTCCGGACAGGAGCCGCCGTCACCACCGTGGTCGCCTCCGAGGGGTATCCGGGGCCCTACACGAAGGGACATCCCATCCGTATCCCCGATGCCCTCCCTCCTGGTGTGGTCGTGTTCCATGCCGGAACCCGAGAAACCGACGGAGGGATCGTGACGGCTGGTGGCAGGGTGCTGGCCGTCAGCGCAATCGCCGACTCGTTCGAAGTCGCACGCTCCCGCAGCAGAGAGGGCGCCGCGGCTGTCGAATTCCAGGGGCGCCAGTACCGACGGGACATCGGATGGCGCGAAGCCGAACGTCTGGCTCCATCGTGAGTCCACGACAGGTGTCGTCCGCCATCGCCCACGTCCCACCCGCTGCCCGTTCATTCGAAGGGCCCACCGACAACCAAGGAATCCGAGCTTGATCATTACGACCACCCCGGCCCTGGAAGGCCACCGGGTCCAGGAGTATCTGGGCATCGTGACGGGCGAAGCCATCATCGGGGCCAACATCCTCAAGGACTTCATGGCCGGAATCCGGGACATCGTGGGGGGACGCTCGGCTGCGTACGAGAAGGCTCTCCGGTCCGCGCGGGAAGAGGCGCTCAGGGAAATGGCCACCGAAGCGCAAGCACGGAACGCCGACGCCGTCATCGGCGTAGACCTGGACTACGAGGTCCTGGGCACCGGCAACGGCATGTTGATGGTGTCCGTAAGTGGTACCGCCGTGCGCCTGGAGTAGTCCCGACACATGCCCGAGTTGCCCGAAGCGGAGACCATCGCCAGGGGCCTGCAGGCCTTCCTGCCCGGTCGTCGCATCACCAAAGTTCGGGTTCTCCGCCCAGACCTCCTCGAGGAGTCGCCCTCGGGGTTCCGGGCCGGCTTCCGGGGCGCACGGTGGGCCGACGTGGGCAGGCGGGGGAAGAATGTCATCCTGGGTCTGACAACCGGGGACCGCCTCGTGGTGAATCTGGGCATGACAGGACGCCTCCTTCCTTCACCGGACGGGAAGGCACCCCCGGAGGCGCGACACCCGGGCGTGGTCTTTCGCCATGAAGACGGATCCACCCTCACCTTCGACGACACCCGCCGCTTCGGACAGCTGAGACTGGTGGGTACGGACGGGTGGTCCGCCTGGTCGCGCCGCCTGGGCCCGGAACCCCTGTCTCCCTCATTTTCGGCACGCCGCCTGGAACGGATTCTGGCCGGGAGCCGCAGCCCGGTTCGGTCGCTCCTCCTCGATCAACGGAAACTGGCGGGCGTGGGGAATATCTACGCTGTCGAGGCTCTCTGGGCGGCCCGCATCCACCCTGCAACACCCTCGAACGCCATCCCGGCGGCGGCGACCCGGCGCCTGCACCGGGCTCTGAGGCGCGTACTGCGCAACGCGATTGCGGCCAAAGGGACGACCCTCCGGGACTACCGAACCGCCGGCGGTGATTCAGGAGGGTTCGCGCCGGCCCTCATGGCCTACGGAAGGGAGGGCCAGGGTTGTCCCCGGTGCCGGACTCACGTGGAGCGGATGGTCCTGAGTGGCCGATCGGCCTTCTATTGTCCGGCCTGTCAGCCGCCCACCACGGCTCGAGCGTCGTGAATCGGGAGGGTGCCCCAAGGGCCCACGGGCTCCTGAGATCGGCCTTCGGGGCCTCGGCGCTGGTCCTGGTCGCAGCCGCCCCGGCCCACGGCCAGGAAGGGCGTCCGGCCTGGAATCAGCCGGCGCCGGGGGCGTCGCTCCCCGTGGTGGAGCACACCCTCGCCAACGGGATGCGCTTCCTCATCCTTGAACGCCGGCAATCCCCGACGGTGGCCTTCATGGTCCACTACCCGGTGGGCTCGGTCCACGAGCATCTCGGCAATACGGGGATCGCCCATGTGCTCGAGCACATGCTCTTCAAGGGCACCCCCGAGATCGGGACGATTGATGCCGAGGCCGAGGCGGATTTGCTGACCCGGATCGACGCGGTGCGAGACTCTCTTCTCAGCCAGGGCCCCCCGGCCTCCAGCGGCAGCGGCCCCGACGAGGCCGGCCCACCGCGGCTCCCGCTCCAGGAACGGTTCCAGGCCCTCATCGATTCGGCGGCGGCCTTCGAGGTACCCAACGAGTTCGACGCCATTCTGTCCCGGGCCGGAGCCCGCGGCCTCAACGCCACCACGTCCTACGAGGCGACCCGGTACTTCGTCGAGATGCCGGCCAATCGCGCCGAGTTGTGGTTCGCACTCGAGTCGGAACGCATGAAGAACCCTGTGTTCCGGGGTTTCTTCCCGGAGTTGGACGTGGTCAAGGAAGAGCGCCGGATGCGTCTCGAGACCAGCCCCGGAGCGTTGCTCCAGACGGCGCTCCTGGCCGCCGCCTACGACGTGCATCCCTACGGCGTGCCCGTGATCGGCCACGCGTCGGATCTGGACCGCCTGACCCGGCGGCAAGCGGAGGACTACTTCCGCACGTACTACGGGGCCCGGAACGCGGTCGTAGCCATTGTAGGGGCGGTAGATCCCGGGGAGATCATCGGGTGGACGGAGGAATATTTCTCCGACCTCCGTCCCGGCGCCCCACCTCCGTTGTTCCCGGCCGAAGAGCCCCCACAGAGGGGCGAGCGTAGAATCGAAGTGGAATACGACGCGGAGCCGCAACTGGCCATGGCCTGGCGGGGCGTGCCCGGAGACCATCCCGACGCTCCGGCCCTGGCGGTGCTCGCCGTGGCACTCACGGGAGGCCGGACCTCGGCTCTGTACCGACGGTTGGTCACCGAGGAGCGGCAGGCCCTCCAGGTATCGTCCTTCCAGGGTCCCGGCTTCCTGGGACCCCGGCTCTTCTGGATCACCGCAGCCCCCCGCGCACCCCACGACACAGGTCAACTCGAGGACGTCATCCGCGAGGAGGTCCGACACATCCAGGAGACCCCCCCCACCGAGGCCGTCATGACCCGGATACGGAATCAGATCCGGGCCGGCGACTATCGAAGGCTCGAGCAGAATTTCCAGCTCGCGGGCCAATTGGCGGACTCGGAAGCGACCTTCGGGGATTGGCGGGCGACTTTTCGCTTGAGCCAGGCCGTCGTGGACGTCACGGCCGAGGATGTCCAGCGCGTCGCCAGAACCTACCTGAACGACTCCTCACTCAACGTCGCGACCCTGGTGCGCCCACCGGTTCCGGACGGCACGCCATGAAGCCCGGAATCGGAAAACGTCCCAACTGGAGCGGACGTGGACCCTCGGCCCGCGGGTGGGGCCCGTGGTCTCGGGCGCCCCTCCTCCTGCCGGGCTGGACCCTCATCCTCGCCGCGTTTTCCGGAGCACCTTCGCCCGTCTCGGCACAGGACAACCTGCGGGAACGGCTCGACGCCCTCTCGGTCCCGGAGTTGCGCTTCGACCCGCCCGAGCCCCAGGCCGCGGAGGTCGACGGGGTGCCCCTGTACTTCCTGGAGGACCGTGATCTGCCCCTGGTCACGGTCCATGTGTCCTTCCGGGGCGGGTACGCCCGCCTCCCCAGGAGCTATCTGGGCGCCGCGACGGCCCTCCCGTCCCTGCTGCGTACCTCGGGCACGCGGGCCCTCAGCCCCGACTCCGTCGATGCGCGGGTCGAGTTCTATGCCATGTCCCTTTCCTTCGGCCAGGCCGGTAGCGGCCTGGCTTCGACCCTGAACGTTCTCACGGAGAACCTGGCTCCGGCGGTGGAGGTCTGGCGTCAGATGATCCAGGCCCCCGCCTTCGACTCCGCACAGGTGGAAGTCTGGAGAGGCAGGGAGTTGGAGCGGGTGCTTCGACGGCGTGATGACCTGGCGTCCATGGCCTACTCCAGATTCAATCAGATCATGTTCGGCGACCACCCCGTGGGATGGGAGCTGGGATCCGACGACCTGGACCCGGAGGATCTTTCAGCCGGTACGCTAAGAGCCGTCCACGAAGCCATCGTCTGCCCGGACAACCTGGTCCTGGGGATCGTAGGCGATCTCGACTGGCCCCAGGCTCGCCAGCTGGCCCGGGGCCTTACTCGCGGCCTGCCGCCGTGTTCGGGGCTCCTTACGGACGAGCCCGCGCCCGACCTGAGAACCGATCCCGGCGTGTTCGTCATCCACCGGGAAGCCTCCCGCCGGATCCGCACCCGGGAGGGGTTGGCCTATGGGGCGAGCTCCCTCTGGACCGTGTCCCCCCGGCGGGACGGACTCCTCGGGGCCATCACGCGGACCAAGCCCGAGACCGCCGTGGAGGCAGCCCGGTTGATTCTCGCCGAGATGGACTCCATGGCCGTGGCCCCGCCCACGGACGACGAGCTGCGCCTGGCCATCGACGAGATCGTCAACGGCTTCGTCTTCAACTTCGAGACGCCGTTCCAGATCGTGTCGCGAGCCATTGCCTTGCGGCACCAGGATCTTCCCGAGGATTGGCTCGAACGCTATCTCGACGGCGTCCAGGCCGTGACGGGATCCTCGGTCCACGAGACGTTCCGCACGCACCTGGACACGGGGCGGATGACCCTCCTGCTGGTGGGCGACACGACCCGGTTCTCCCGGTCCCCCGGTGAGCTCGGGATCGTTACGGTGCTCCCGGACCTTCCTTCGTCCCAACGTGGATCGCGGCGATCCCCCCGGTGAGGAGGGTCCAGGACACGGCCGAGAAGCCGGCCTCCGTCAGACGCCGCCCCAACCCTTCCGGCCCGGGAAACTCCTTCACCGACTCGGGCAGGTAGGTGTAGGCCCAGGGATGGCCGGAGACCAGGCGTCCCACCCGGGGCAGGACGTGGTTGAAATAGACCATGTAGGCCCCCCGCACGAAGCGGTTCGGCGGCACGGTGAACTCGAGGATCACCAGCTTGCTCCCGGGTCTGAGGACCCGGACGCACTCCCGGAGGCCGGCGTCGAGATCGGCCAGATTCCGGACCCCGAATCCGATGGTCATCCCACTGAACGCGTCATCGGGGAACGGGAGCCTCAGCGCATCCCCGCAAACCGCTTTCACGGGAGCGCCGTCGATCTTGGTCAGGCCCGCCGCGAGCATCGGGAAGGCGAAATCAGCGCCTACGATTCGTCCCTTGAAGCCCGGTTGCCGGGCCAGCTCCAGCGAGAGGTCGAACGTCCCCGCGCATCCATCCAGATACGCACCCTCGGGCCGCCGGTCCCAAGCCAGCGCACGGACCGCCTTCCGGCGCCACCGGCGATCGATGTTCAGGCTCAGGACATGATTCAGGAGGTCGTACCGCGGGGCGATCTCGCTGAAGATGGTTTGGACCTGATCGGAACGGCCCGCCCCTTGAGTGGGACGTGCCTCTGGCGCTACGGTCAAGGTGGACTCCCGAGAGAGGGCCGGAGGGGTCCTCGGTCCCGTGCCTGATACCAGACCGGAACCGGGATCGGAACGGCCCCGGATACATGGAGGGCCGAAACGTAGCCGCCGGGCCGGAAGGGCTCCACCCTCCACCGGTCCAGGTCTGTCACGTCCCGCCGGGGGACCTACCGGGAACGGCACTTGGCCACCACCCGAGGGAAGAGAAAGAAGGCCGGGGCCGTAGGGACGGGGAAGGATCCGGGCGCGACCGAGAGCCCGCCCACCCCCCGATCTCCACCCGAGGACGTCGTGAGTCCCGAAGGCCCCTCCGATCGTGCCCTCGCGGCCAAGGCCGCCCAAGGACATCAGGGCGCGTTCCGGGAGCTCCTGGAGCGCTACGAGCGTCCGGTGTTCTCGCTGATCTACCGCATGGTTCGGGACCGCGCCCTGGCCGAGGACCTTTCGCAGGAGGCCTTCATCCGCGCATTCAAGGCCATCCGGAGCTACAACCCCGCCTACAAGTTCTCCAGTTGGATGTTCAAGATCGCCAACAACCTGACCATCGATCACCTGAGACGAAAACGGATCGAGACCGTGTCCATTCACGGTTCCCCCCACGCCACCACGGGCGAGGAAGTGGCTCAGACCCGCCTCGTCATCGAATCCGACGACGAGCGACCCGATCACTACGTGGAGAGCCGCGAGTTGGGAAGTCAGATCGAAGCCGCGATCGGGACCCTCCGGCCCGAGTACCGGACCGCCACGCTGCTTCGCCATGTAGAGGGGTACTCCTACGACGAAATCGCTCAGATCATGGACCTGCCCCTCGGCACCGTGAAGACCTACATCCACAGGGCGAGACTCGAGTTGAAGGAACTCCTGTCACCCCCATCCTCGCCGGTATCACCGCATTGAAACCCGCCGTCCGGGCACGGCGTAGTGTCACGCAGACGCAAAGGAGTGGCGCGTGATTCGGAAACGACCTCAATCAAGGGCACGGCTCAGCGAGGAGATCCTCGAGCTGTTCTCATACCTCGATGGCGAGCTGGCCGCCGAGGCGCGGGGGACGTTCGAGCAGCGTCTGAGGGCCGAGCCGGCTCTCGCGTCGAGCCTGAAGGATTGGAAGGGCCTGTTCGACGCCGTACACACCCTGGAGGACTTCGCCCCGTCTCCCGACTTCAAGGTCAGGGTCATGGCGGTCCTGTCCTCCGAGCCCTCGCTGTGGCAACGGGGTCGAGACTGGTTGCTGGGCTGGGGGCTGTCCAACCGCCCGGCCACGAACCCGTTCGTCGCGGCTCATGAAGGCCAGCTCTCGCCACGGCAGTCGCGAGCTCTGGCCGCCTACGTGGCGCAACAACCCGAAGCCCGGGCGGCAGCTCGATCCTGGGCTGCGCTGTTGGGGCAGTTGGACGCGGTGCCCCGGATGGCTCCGGGTGCCGGGTTCTCTGAACGCGTCATGGCTCAGCTTCAGGTCCGAGGCGTGGAGCTGCGGCAGCCGTCCTTCGTCGACCGCCTCGTCACCCGGTTGTGGCCGGGGCGCCGCGAACGGCTCGCTGCAATTTCCGGCGTGGCCGTCGGGCCCACGGCCGTGGTCGGCGCCACCGCCTACATGATCCTTTCGAACCCCCTGGTCACCCCCGGCAACCTCCTGGCCTTCCTTTGGGCCAAGGGAAGCGACATCGCCGGGAGCCTCGGCGAGGCCGTCGTGGGCAGCGCCTTCGAGAGCGGCGCCGTGGGGATGGCCTGGTCCCTGTTCGAAGGGTTCGCGCTTTCCGGTCCTCTGCTGGCCGCGGGTCTCGTGGCCTTCGGCGGCCTTACCGCTCTTTCGAGCTGGATACTCTACCGAAACGTGATCAAGGTCACCTCCATGGAAGCACCCTATGTCACGGCTTGATTCTCTCCGGGGCGTGATGCCCCTCGCCACCGTGTGCGCGGTCGTCCTCGCGTCGGGCGGGCTGTCCGCCCAGGAGCGGGCGGTCCTGGCCAACCAGGTCGAGGTCTCTCGCGACGACGCATCGCTCCATCTCGAATTCTCGGACGGTGATGAGCTCCACATCTCGTTCGAAGACGGAACGGCCCGCTTCGACGGGGACGTCCTCGGGACCTATGAGGTCGGGGGCGAGGCAGACCTGGCTTGGCGGGGACTGCTGGCCGACATCTTGTCCCTGAGCAACGGCGCCCTCGCCAACGCGCTGGCGGAGTGGCAGCCACAGGCCGACGCGGGGGACGGCGACGCGGAGCTACTGGTAGCGCTGGACAGGGTTCTGGAAGAGGCCGTGGCCGGAAGCACCCAGGTTCCGCCCGAGGCCCGGGCGTCGCGAGACGCCGACCTCGGACGGCTCCTCCGGCTCCTGGCACGGGGCGAATACTCCCAAGGCCTTTCGGAGGCTCTCGAGGATGCGGATCTCGATGAGGTCCACGTGTGGCTCAATGAGGACCACACGGTGCGCCAGGGCGAAACAGTGGACGGGACCGTGGTCCTGGTCGACGGGACGCTGGAAGTCCGGGGCCGCGTCAGGGGCGACGTCGTCGTGGTGGGAGGCCGGCTGCGTCTCGACGACGGGGCAACGGTCGACGGAGACATCCGGCTCATCGAGTCGGGCGTGAGTCGGGACGGGGGGGAGGTACGCGGAACCGTCGTCGACGTGACGCGGGAACTCCGGCAGAACCGGGATCGAATCCGCGACGAGATCCGGCGCGAGGTGGAGAACGAGGTCAGGCGTAGCGTGCGGCATGACCGGGGGCGGTCCAACGGAATCGTGAGCCGCGCGGCTCGGGCGGTGGGCGGTGTCTTCGAAACGGCGCTGACCTTCCTGCTGCTCGGTGGTCTGGCGCTGCTGCTTCATAGGCTCGGCGGACACCGGCTGGACGCGGTGGTCCGCGCCGTCGGCGACAACCCGGCCCGGAGCGCCGCTGTGGGATTCGCAGGCGGTTTTCTGGTGCTGCCCGTCTACATCATCGGCATCCTGGTCCTCACGGTATCCATCGTCGGAATCCCGGCCCTTCTGGTCTGGGCCCCGTTCTTCCCACTGGCCGTAGCCCTCGGCGCCTTTGTGGGATACCTGGGCGTTGGCCATCACGTAGGGCGGTGGGTCCTGAACCACGACTTCCATTGGCTCGATTGGGTCAACGAGAGCAGTGAGGCCCAGGTGCGTCTGGTGGGCCTTGGAGCCCTCCTCGCTCCCTTCGCCGTGGCCAGCCTGCTCCAG
>JAHEKK010000590.1 GCA_024638395.1 Gemmatimonadota bacterium
GTGAGGTCGTGTATCCGGGAGGCGATGGCTTTCAGGCCACGGGGTCCGTGATAGACCGCGTACATGCTTGCCGTAACTGCCAGGAGTACCTGGGCCGTGCAGATGTTCGACGTGGCCTTCTCCCGGCGGATGTGCTGCTCGCGGGTCTGCAGCGCCATCCGGAGCGCGGGGTTTCCGTCCGCGTCAATCGTGACCCCGATGATGCGGCCCGGCACGGACCGCTTGAAGGCGTCGTGGGTGGCAAAGAACGCAGCGTGAGGGCCTCCATAGCCCATCGGGACGCCAAATCGCTGGCTCGAACCAACCACGACATCCGCGCCGAATTTCCCCGGTGCTTCCAGCAGGGTCAGCGCCATGAGGTCCGCTGCGATGACCACGTACCCGCCTCCTTCGTGAACCGCCTGACAGAACGCGCTGTAGTCGCGGATTTCGCCATCGGTCGTGGGGTACTGAGCCAGAACGCCAAAGATGTCTTCGGACATCTCAAACTGGGCGAAGTCGCCCAGCACAAGGCTGATTCCCAGCGGCTCTGCCCGAGTCCTGACCACGTCAATGGTCTGAGGATGACAGGCTTCATCCACGAAAAAGGTGGAGCGCCCGCGGGTCTTGCGGAACAGCATGGCCATGCCCTCGGCCGCGGCGGTCCCCTCATCCAGCAGGGAGGCATTGGCAATCTCCAGGCCGGTGAGGTCGCTGACCACTGTCTGGAAATTCAGGAGAGCCTCCAGCCTGCCCTGGGCGATCTCCGCCTGGTAGGGCGTGTACTGGGTGTACCAGTTGGGATTCTCCAGAATCCCCCGCTGGATGACAGGCGGTGTCACGGTGTCGTGATACCCCATCCCGATGTAGGACCGGTACTGCTGGTTGGTGGCGGCGATGGCCCCGATGTGGGCCAGCAGCTGCTGCTCCGTCAAGGCTTCAGGAAGCCTCAGCTCTCCCTTCAGGCGAATGGGGGACGGTATGGTCTGGCTGACCAGTTGGTCCAGGGAATCAACGCCAACAGTGGCCAGCATCTCCAGAACATCAGACTCTGATGGGCCGATGTGGCGGTCCGAGAAGCGATCGGTGGGATTGAGGTCGACGGCCATCGCGTATCCTGTCTGCCCCTGTTCGGGGTCGTTAAAAGGTGTGTCGTAAACCGGGGTCCGGGCCTCTGGAGCCGGCCACGCTGTTCAGTTTTCGTGGAAAGCGGTCCCGCTTGTCGCGTCAGCGTGACCGTTCACGGGTTCGGCGTCCCGGAGCGCTGCCAGCGCGGAGGCCGCGGCTCGCTGCTCAGCCTGTTTCTTGCTCTTGCCCTCCCCGAACCCCCGCGGCTGGTCCTGGACAACCACCTGAACGCGAAATCGCCGGTCGTGGCTGGGCCCGGACGCTTCCAGCGTCTGATACGCCGGCTGGGGCCAACCCCTTGCCTGGGCGAACTCCAGGAGGAGACTCTTGTGGTTGTCTTCGCGGCGCATCAGGGCATCCAGATCCTGCGGTTCCAGCATCCGGCTGATGATGAACTGCCGAGCGGCCTCGGGACCCCGGTCGAGGTACAGTGCGCCGATCAGCGCCTCGAACGCATCCGCCATGATACTGGTGAGCTTCTGGGTCTGGCCCTGCTGCCTCAGATTGTCCGAGACCGCAATGAGTCGGTCCAGACCGAGTGAAACCCCCAGCTTTGCCAGTGCCTTGCCATTGACCAGTTTGGCGCGAAGCCGGGTCAGGAAGCCCTCGTCTTCGTCCGGGTATTCGAGGTACAGGTATTCGGCCGTCACCGAGCCCAGGACGGCGTCGCCCAGAAACTCGAGTCGCTCATTGGACTCAATGGCCGAGCCCGGTCGCCCGCGAAGCAGGGACCGGTGCCTCATCGCATGGGCGTATAGCGCAATGTCGCCCACCGGCTCACCCGTAATCGCGCTGATGACCGCGGGATCCGGCATGGCCTCCGCATCATCGCCGGGCGCACCGCCAGGTTGGGCGGACCGGGAAAACAGGTTTCGGATGCGGGCCAGCAGTGACATCAACGGGGTCAATTCTCCATCAGGAAACGGTGGACCACCTCCGAAATCTGGGCTCCCAGTGTCGCGCTGTCTGCATCGTCTGCCAATCCTTCGGTCAGAATCACGATCACATAGGGTGCCGAGCCTTCAGGATAAACGACCCCGGCATCATGGTGGACGGCCGTGATCTGCCCCGTCTTGTGGGCAACTCGGGTCCCCTCCGGCAGACCCTGGGGAATCATCTCATTGAACTGCTGACGCGACAGGATCTCAAGCATCGCTTCATCAGCGGCAGGACTGACCGCGCGGTGCTCCAGGAGGGCAACGAGAAGCGTCGCCAGATCGGCGGAGGTAGTCTGATTGGAGAGGCCCTGTTCGAATGCCTTCAGGTCTTCGACACCCCTGAGCGTGCGCATCTGGGTTGTGCCCAGCCGCTGGCTTGTGGCCTGGACCGACTCAGCGTTGACAAAGTCGATGAGAATGTTGGTGGCGAGATTGGACGAAACGGTGATCATGTTCTCCACCAGGTCCCGGAAGGACATGCGCGTACCAAGGCGCTCATAGATCTCATCATCGGAGTCATCCTCAATGGCGAACTCGGAGCCGTCCACGATGGACCGGAACCGGTTTTCGACCACAAGCGAGTCGCCCAGGCCGAAAGACCCGCTTTCAGCCTGCCGGAATACTTCAATCATCACCGGCACCTTCATGGTACTGGCCGCGTGGTACAGGCGATCTCCTGCTCTGTCAAAGACAATCCGCCCCTCAGGCTGCCGCACGGACACCGCGACGGTGGCGTTGGGCTGGCTTGATACCAGTTGCTCGATTCTGCTTTCCAACACGGAGACATCCACGGGACGAGTGCAACCGGAAAGGAAGAGAGCGCCGAGAGCCAATGCAAGGAAGCGGGTGGAACCCATGGGTGATTGTCGAGGATGGAGAATGGCGCCGAGGGGGGTCGCGCAGCTCAATTG
>JAHEKK010000050.1:0-2248 GCA_024638395.1 Gemmatimonadota bacterium
AGGGCACGATGGACTCCAGGGGGAACGCACGGCGAACGAGTCCGCTAGCGTCGAAGTACGTGATATCCAGGTCCCTGGAACGAAGTCCGCCGTCGGTGGGGATCCGGACACCGTTTTGCGTGAGGAGGAGCTCTCCGCGAAGCGAGGTGTTGGGAGCCAGGTTGAACGAGGCGTAGCCGCCCAGGGCGACGCCGTACCGGGGGTTCACCGTACCTCCCACGTCTTTGACGAGTTCGAAGAAGCCGCCGCCCATGGTGGTGCGCGACATACCACCAATGACGCCGAAGCTCTCCAGCTCTTGAGCGGCGGCAGGCCCGACCGAAACGAGGGCGAGCATCAAAACGAATACGGTTGATCGCAAGGTGTCCATGGATCGCTCTCCTAAGGGGGTTCGGGCCGTACCGCGGGGTCGACGGCCTCGTCAGAAGGGAGAACGCAGAACGGGAATCGAAACCGGACATCCCCCGGTCCGAGGCCGGACGGCGGAGCGAACATCTGATGCCGGACGCGGGAAGGGTCGAAACTGGAGAGAAGCCCGTAGGACCCACGGAGGCCCCATGCGCACCACCGTCATGCTGCTCGTCATCCTTGCCGCCGCCTGCGGATCCGCCGAATCCGGCGACGCCCCCCAGGCAGCCGAGCTGTCGAGACGCCAGAAGGACAGCCTTTTGGCCAAGATGCCGGTCCGAGGCGCCGGCGCCGTGGGGAAGGCCCTGAACGCCTTGGAGGCGTCGGAGCGCCGCGCGGTAGCCCACGACACCATTTCCTGATTTCGGTCCCGCTGCGCCGACCCAATCGTCACAGATAGGGGACCGGCCCCCTGGGTCCCGCCGACGAGCCCCCGGCCCGACCGGCGCCATCGTGTCCGGTTTCGGACCCGTTTTGCGTACGCCATTGTGAGGCCCGACCAAACCCCCTTCGGAGAACTCACATGGGCAACCAGGTCACACATCCAGCAACGCGCGACGCCGGCCCAAGCGGCCCATCCCTTCCGCCCGAGCCCGCCTTTGGCCCCGGGACGAACCAAAGACGCCGCCGACCCAGGTGGCTGACAGTGCCACTGCTGCTATCCGCAGCCCTCTGGGCCTGTGGCGAGAGCGACTCCCCCACCACTCCCAACCCGGATCCCGACCCGGATCCGGAGCCTGAGTTCGACTTCAACCGGCCCCTGATGGCCTTCGAGACGGACCGGGACCTGAACTGGGAGATCTACGTGTCCACCGAAGACGGGACCGAGGTGGCCAACATCACCAACGCACCGCTGTCCACCGAGTGGGACGCCGATTGGTCGACGGACCGGCAACAGATCGCCTTTCGATCCGACCGGGGCGGAGACGTGGACCTGTACGTCATGGACCGTGACGGCTCCAACGTGGTGAACCTGACGAATCACCCGGCCTCCGACGCCGACCCGAGTTGGTCACCCGACGGCAGCAAGATCGCCTTCAGGTCCAATCGGGACGGAGATACCGAGCTCTACGTCATGGATGCAGACGGCACCAACGTCCAGCGGCTCACCTTCCATCCCGCTACGGACGCCGAACCTCGCTGGTCCCCCGACGGCTCGAAGATCCTCTGGCGGACGACCCGCAGTGGCAACTCCGACCTCTGGGTGATGGACGTGGCCGTCGACGCGGATTCGCTGATCGTGTCCAATCCCCTCAACGTGACGGCCCACCCCGCCTTCGAGTGCGCACCGGAGTGGGGCCCCGACTCCTTCGGCATCAGCTTCGTGACGGACCGGGACGGAGACAACGAGGTCTACCTCATGAACATCGACGGCACCGGGGTCACCAACCTCACCAACAGCCCCAACTCGAGCGAGTTCTGGTCGGGTTGGTCATTGGACGGGCTGACCCTGGTCTTCGACAGCAACCGAAACGGGGACGAAGACCTGTTCCTCATCGACGCGGACGGAACCAACCTGAGGCCCCTGGTGGTCAATGACGCCACCGACGATGAGGTACCCCGCTGGCGGTGAGCAAATCAGGTCCGGCTCTTCAGGGCAGCGGCGCCCGCCTGAATCCCTGAACGAAGGGCAATGAAGAAGACGAGGTCACTCCCACGGCGGGCGAGAAGGGGGTGCCCGCCGGCCCCGGTCGGAGCTGTGCTGGATCGGCTCCGGCCGGGGCCACTCAGTTCCCGGAAACAGGCCCTACTGACCCGATCGCAACGCCGACGCCGAATCGGTCCTCGCCGCCCGCACGGCCGGGATCAGCCCGGCCACGTAGACTGCCCACTACTCCTC
>JAHEKK010000050.1:2258-11772 GCA_024638395.1 Gemmatimonadota bacterium
CTCGCGCGAGCGCTCACCAAGCCTGTGGGCGCCCGCGCGCTACCGCCGCTCGTGGACTGCCCGTTACTCCTCCGGATCCGGGCCGGTCAGCGTTTTCCAGTAGCTCCAGATCGCCAGGCCCCATACGAACACCAGGGAAACAATCAGAAACACCCATCCAGCAACGGTCATCGTTGTCTCCTAGGTCAGGGGGCCAGGGGTTCGCGGCCATCGAGATCGAGGCCCGCCGCTCTCCAGCGGCGCTCTCCGATTCTGAGGCATACGACCAGGAATACGAACACGGCGACGATCAGTCCAAGCGCCAGCTGGGCCATGGGCTGTTCCGCTACCTGCGCGATCCAGGACGGCAGGTTGTTGATGCAGAACGCGATCAGCACCACGATCAGGTAGAGAGGCGCCACGTATTTCATGATGAACTTGAACACGATGGGGATTTTGATCCGCGATCCCTCGTGTGCCGCGGCCCAACCCTTGTCGATTCCGAACACCCAACTGAAGCAGATGATCTGGACCATCGCCATGATGAAGATCAGGAAGGTTCCGACCCAGTTGTCGATGGTGGACCAGAATACGGCGCCCTCGGTGAAGTAGATCACCATGAAGGAGCCCACCATGCAGACCATGATCATCATCATGGTGCCGCGCCGCCGGTCCACGCCGAGGGTCTCCTGCAGGAAAGCCACCGAAGGCTGATACATCGAGATGGAAGACGTGATGGCCGCGAGGAACAGCATGAGGAACCAGATTGCGCCGATGAGGGGACCGGCGGCGCCCATGCTGGCGAAGACCACGGGAAGGGTCTGGAAGCCCAGGCCGAAAGACCCGGTGGCCACGGCCGCGATGGTCCCGGAGAGGCCAAGGAAGACGAAGGACGCGGTGAGAGTGATCAGGCCGCCGAAGCCTACTTCGAACAGCTCGTTCGTAGCCGCTGCGGTAATGCCCGAGAGCGCCACGTCGTCCTTGCGGCGCATGTAGGACGCGTAGTTGATGATGACCCCGAAGCCGACCGACAGACTGAAGAAGATCTGACCCGCGGCGGCGAGCCAGGTCTGGGGGTTGGCCAGGGCGGCAAGGTCCGGGTTCCACATGTAGCCCAGACCGTTGACCACGTTCTGGTCCGGCGCGGCGGGGTTCGGCGTCCCCAGCGTGAGCACCCGGATGAGGACGATCAGGGCGCACACCGCCATGATGGGCATGGCTATGGAAGCGAACTTCTCGATGCCCTTCGAGAGCCCACGAAGGATCAACACTATGTTGAGGAAGAACGTGATGGCCCAGAAGACCACAGTGGGGACTCCGGTGGCGCCGAAGATCAGTCCATTCTCCGCCGTGCCTGTGAAGTCATTGTAGAACTGCGTCGCGATGGCGGCCTGTTCGGGAACGGCCAGAGCCGAATCGATGCTCAGCGATCCGGTCAAGTACGACCAGAAGTACCCGAGACACCACGCCCCGATGAACGTGTAGTAGAAGGAGACGGCCAACGGGATCATGACCCCGGTGAGGCCGAGGTAGCGGGCCGGGGCCCCCTTCCCGATCACGCCCAGGATGGCCGGCGCCGAATGGAAGCCCTTCTGCCCGCCGTAGCGGCCCATGGTCCATTCCGCCCAACAGATCGGAATACCGAGGAGCAGGAGCGCGATGAAGTAGGGGATCATGAACGCCCCGCCTCCGTTGGCCGCTGCCTGGCCTGGGAAACGGAGGAAGTTGCCGAGCCCCACGGCGGAACCCGACACGGCGAGAATCACGCCGAGCCTGGTTCCCCATTCTTCCTTGCTAGCGGTCAAGGGCACCACCCTTCCAGGGTTGTTGGACGAACATCCAGCATCCGGCTTCCGCCGAAATCACCTGAGCCTGGGCTCAACTTGCGTACGTGAACACGGGGCACCGGATTACGAAGCGTCGGGAACATCCCCTCAGGCCCCGGGTTGCGCAAGCCAGTGCGCGAGCCGTCGTGCCCAGCGCCCTCAAGACCTAGCAGGTCGCTGAAAAAGGGGAGCACAGCGCGTTACGAGCGCCACGGCCCCAGATGCTAGGCGTCCGGGACGAAGGCATAGCCTTAGCTACGTCGAGGTCCGGCAACGACGGAGATGGGGCCGTGCCGCCGTAACCCGAAGGGCAAAGGGGTGTTACGCGGTTGATGCGGCGTCTCTCGTCGTCGCCGTACGACTCCTCCTCGTTCCTACCCTGAACACGCGTAAGACCCCCTTGCGCGGTGTACTCCCCTCTTTCAGCGACCTGCTAAGTTCAACGACGACCCAACCTTCGCTCCCCCTGAGAACGCAACCCACCACCGATGCCACGTCCGTACCCTCCCTTGATCGACGTTCTGGGGCAGCTGGAGCCGGCGGGCGGACTGTCCGAGGCGCTGACCGCGAGTCCGCTACTGGCTCTGGCCGCTCTGTTCGGCGCGGGCGTCCTGACCAGCCTGACGCCCTGCGTCTACCCCATGATCCCCATCACCGCGTCGATCATCTCCGGGACGTCGCAGGAGGGGCAGAGCCGTCGTAGAACGGTGGGCCTCACACTCACCTACGCCGTCGGGATGGCCCTTCTGTACGCCTTTCTCGGCATGCTGGCCGGCCTCACCGGCAGCTTGTTCGGCACGGTCAGCGCCAGCCCGTGGGCTCTCTTCGGCATCGGGAACCTCCTGATCCTGTTCGCCCTGGTCATGCTGGACGTCCTTCCGGTCCCCATTCCCCGCCGTCTGATGCAATGGGCGGGGAGCCAAGGGGGCGGGTCGTACGGGGCCGTTTTCGTCCTGGGGGCGAGCTCCGGCGTCGTCGCGGCGCCGTGTGGGGCTCCGGCTTTTGCGGTGGTTCTGACCTGGGTGGCGGCGACCCAGGCGGGGCTGATGGGGTTCGTCTATCTCTTCGTGTTTTCCCTGGGAATGACATCCCTTCTCATCGTGGTGGGGATCTTTTCCGGAACTTTGGCGCTCCTTCCGCGGTCTGGATCGTGGATGGTGACGGTCAAGCGGATCTCCGCCGTCGTCATGATCGGTGTCGCCGAGTACTACTTCATGAAAGCGGGCTTCAACCTATGAGGGCTCTCCTCTGTATCCTGGCCGTTACGCTCTCCGCCACGGTCCCGGCCTCCGCCGTCGCACAATCCGGCGAGGGGCAGGTGAGCCTGGCCATCGGCAGTCCCGCGCCGGACGTCACCCTGGAGGACCTGGACGGCGGCGAGCTGAGCCTCCTTTCGGTGGTGGACGGCCGGCCGGCCCTGATCGAATTCTGGGCCACCTGGTGCGAAAACTGTGAGGCACTACAGCCCCAGTTGGACCAGATCCATGCGGATCACGGAGATGAGCTGGCCGTCGTCGCGGTGGCCGTTGCCGTGGCCCAGTCTCAGCGCCGAGTCCGCCGCCATGTGGAAGAGCACGGCGCGGGCTATCCGTACCTCTGGGACGGCCGGGGGGACGCGGTCCGTGCCTATAACGCCACCACCACCTCCGTCGTGGTGCTCCTGAATGCCGAGGGCACGGTGGTGTACACGGGCGTGGGAGGCGACCAGGACCTGGTGGGCGCCGTCCGCGAGCTGCTGGACGGGTAGCGGGGCCCCGACGAGGACCAGGCCGGGGTTACTCGGACCTCATGGCCTCGACGGGTTGGATCGACAATGCCCGCCGCGCCGGTATCCAACAGGCAAGGGCGGCCGACAGGCTCATCAGCAGCACCAGCCCCAAGAAGAGGCCGGGGCCACCCTCTGGAACCACGAAGGTGAACAGGCTGAGCTTGGAGATCTGAAACCCCAACAGACCCCCGGCCACACCTCCGGCTGCCACCAGAAGACCGGACCGCCTCGAGATGGACCAGAGGATGGATCGCGGCTCCGCTCCCAGGGCCACCCGAACGCCGATCTCCCGGGTTCGCTGGGTCACGGCCAGCGAAACGATCGAGTAGATCCCGGCCAGCGAGAGCAGCAGCGTTACGAGCCCCGCGACGGACGCCGCGGAGCTCATGGCCCTCAGCGCCACCTTGTTCTCAGCCCCCACACCGGATAACGCGACGACGTCTCGCACATCGATCCCCGGATCCAGCTCGAACGTCGCCCTACGGAGGGGTTGGGTCAGCGCCAGCGGATCGCCCTCCACACGGAGGGCTACGTAGAAGAGACGACCGGTGACGAAAGGCAGATACACACCCGCCGCTTGCCGGAGGCCCGTCACCTCCATGACGTTGGGCACGACGCCGATGATCTCATGCCAGGGCTCCTGCTCTCCGTCGCCCTCGTGTGGCACGACTCGGAGCCGCCGGCCAAGGACGCGGGTCGTACCGTAATGCTCCAGTGCGAACGCCTGATTGACGATAGCGACTGCGGACGCCCCGGGCTCCGTGTCTTCCACCTGGAAGTCCCGCCCAAGGACGGGCTCCACGTCGAGAACCGAAAAGAGGCCCACCCCTTGGTGCACCAGGGGGGCCCGGACGATCCGGTCCGCACCCTCGAGGCGGATCGGCTCCGGATAGGGTGAAACCCGGGGCAGGTGCGATCCGGCGGCCACCGTCCGGACGGCCGGGAGGTTCGAGAGCTCCCTCAACAGAGCCCCTGTGAGCAGCCGGGCCGAGTCCGCCACGGTAGCCGCCCCTCCCTCCACCAGGTCGTCCTCCGTCAGCTCCAAGGTGACGCGTGCGCTCAGCACCTGTTGGTCGGGCAGATGGAACACGGGCGTCACGTAGGCTTCGAAACCACGGGCAAAGAGGGCTCCCGCCCCGAGGAGCGCCACGGAGAGGGCGACCTCCGTAACGATCATGACGGCCCCGACCCGGCCCACACCCAGTCGTCCCCCCCGCCCCGCGCCCCGAAGCAGATGGGCGCCGTGCCGTCCCGTTGCCCTTAGTGCCGGCACGATCCCCATCAAGGCCGAGGCCAGGAGCGACAAGCCGACGACCACGACGACGGTCTGGCCGTCGAGAGCCAGGGTCATCCAGAAGGGCATTTCATCCAGCAGGCGGTCGTACACATCCAGAATACCCCACGCGAGGGCGAGTCCCGGGCCCGCCGCCAGGAGCCCAAGGGCCAGAGCCTCCACGAACAACTGGGATACCAATCGGCCTCGTGACGCCCCCAGGGCGGCCCGGACGGACAGCTCAGCCGAACGCCGGGAGGTCCGGGCGACGACCAGGTTGGCCACGTTGGCGGCGATGACCAGGAGGATGGCCACCAGGACGGCCACGACGGTGCCGGCCACGACGTGGACCCCGGGCTCCGCGAAGATGTCGGTGAAGGGAATGACCCGGTGCCGTTGGCTTCGGAGGCCCCGCCCGGCCGAAGCCAATTGATCCGAGAGCTGGGCAAGCTGATTCTCCGCATCCTCGGCCGTCGCCCCTTCGGCAAGGATCGCGATCTGGCGCGACCCGACCCCGTCGCGGTCGTCCACGGCACCGTGGCTCGTTTCGTCCAGCGCCACCCAGATCTCGCCCTCGGACGGGTAGGTCGCCTCGTCGCCCAGGACACCGACGATGCGAGCCTCTTCGCCGGACAAGTTGAACGTCCCCCCGACTACGAGAGGAGAGCGGGAGAACCGGCGCTCCCAGAGGCTCTCGCGAATGAGGACCGTCTTCGGCCCGTCGGCCGCCCCGTCGTCGGGGGTCAGGAGCCTCCCCGCCACAGGCACGTACGGCAGATACCGAAAGACCGCGGGCGTGACCGAGGCACCCTCGACGCGCTCCACTTCGCCGCTCTCATAGAGGACGTTGAAGGTGCCGCTGCTGAGGCCCGCCACGTATTCGACCGCGGACGCCGCCTGGCGGAACGACCGGAGACGCTCGAGCTCCAGGGGAGTCCTGCGTCCCGTCTCCGCGTCGTAGGTCTCGATCAGCGCCCAGCGCTCCCCATTCTCGAAGGGGAGGTCGGAATAGAGCACCTGCCGGAAGACACTGGCGCCGCCCGCTGCGATGCCGATCCCAAGCCCCAAAGCCACGACCGAAGTCAGAGTCATCACGGGCTGCTTCAGGAGGAGGCGCAAGGCCAGCCGCACCTCCACGGCCGAAATCAGGGCCGAGGGTCGCGCGCCGCGCCGGCGGCCCAGGAAGCGGACGACGGTGAGGAGTCCGTCGATCGTTGTCCAGGCCGAGGCCAACCACGGTCCACGGCGCAGAAGGCGACGGCGATGCAGCTCCTCCAGGTCGCCGAGGATCTCGTCCTGGTCCGAATCCGGAACCACCCGAGCCAGTAGAGACCGCAACCAGGCGGGCATCACGAGGCAGACCCCATCGTCGTGTCCAGATCGGCCCACATGCGCTCCAGGGCCATGCGGGACTCGTGGACCGCCGTGGCGCCCGGTGCTTCCAGGCGAACATGACGCCGGGCCTTGCCGCCGCGCTCGGGTCGCGCCTCGCCCAACCACGTGGACACGTAGCCCTTCTTCTCCAGACGCTTGAGGGTCATGTACACAGCCGACCGGCGCACCCCACGACCGGTTCGCCGCTGGATTTCGTCGACGATGGCCAGGGAGTAGGCCCCCTCCTCCCCGAGACGCATCACGGCCAGGAGGACCATCAATTCGAACTCGCCCAGCACATCCTTCCCCATGACCCCTCCCCCGTTTCCGGTGACCTTCCGCCGCGGAGGGAGTACCTCCCCGCCCTCTCCACTGCGCACCGCCCCACGTTAAAGCAACATTGTGACTATAACAAGGACTGCAGCTCAGCCACCGCGCAACAACAGAGCCCCCGGGACGGCGAACCGCCCCGGGGGCTCCATCTCGCTAGCCGTGTGGAAGGCCTGCGACGGCGCCGCACCCTCCCCCACGTCCTCTACGGCACCTCGGGCTCCGGCGTCACCTCGTCGATGATGGCCGCAAGTTCCTCGTAGGCTGCGGGGTCCACCTGGTTGAACTGGGGAATCACGCCGGCGATGCGTCGGTCGGGACCCACCACGATGACCGCCCGACTATCGGCCATGTTGTTGTCCCGGAGGCCGGCGCCAAAGGCTTGGTACGTAGCCCCATTGTTGTCTGCGGCGCTGGCGAACAGGAACGGAAAGTCCTCGTCCTTGAGCCAGGACGCCAGTTCCTCGACGGGATCGTTGGAAATCCCCATGACGACGACGTTCTGTCCAGCGTGGAAAAGCTCTGCGTACTGATCACGGTACGCTCTCATTTGAACCGTTCAGCCACGCGTCCGGACTCTGAAGAAGAACGCCAGCACGACGGTCTCCCCCTCGTAGTCGCTCAGGCGGACCGGTTCCTCCAGCACGCCGTGCCGGGTCGCCCCCGGTAACGCGAAATCCGGAGCCATGGCTCCGACCTCGAGCAGGCCGGAGCCCGCTTCCTGGCCTGCCGCGTCCTGACCTCCCGCCATGAGTAGACCCCCTGCAACAAGTCCCGTTACCAACAGTCTTCGCATCCCCATTCCTCGCGTTCTAGTGGTGTGCGCCGGTCGCCGCCCGGATCGCCTTCACGGTCTGGTCTACCCGGAACTGGAGCAATTGCTTCCCGATCTCGACCGTGGCGTCGGCATCTTCGATGCTGAGTCCGTTGATGGAGGCCTTCCCCGCCTTCACCCGCTGTTCGTGCCGGACCGTTGCCGGGTCGTGGACCATCATGATCGACGTGATGACGAAGTCGTCGTGGATCCCGTCGTTGGTCGGCTCTTCGATCCCCAGATCCGACGCCATGTAGTCGAAGACCTTCTCGTACTCGTAGAACTCCGGAATGAAGTGGGCGGACGCATCATCCCAGCGCTCATTGAGCGCCGCGGCCACGGCTTCCATCCCCCTCTGGTTTCCGCCGCTGTCACCGATGAAGACGATGTGCTGGAAGCCGTGGGCCCTCAGGCTGCTGGCCACGTCGTCCAGAACCAGTTGGAAAGTCTCGTCCCGGAGGCTGATCGTGCCCGGATACCGCATGTGGCCCGTGGGCTCTTCGATGCCGCCCTCGGGAACCAGCTTGATGATGGGTGCGCAGAGGGCGTTCCCCAGTTGCCGGGCAATGCCTTCACAGGCGCCGGCGAGCACGTAATTGTGCTTCCCCATGGCCAGATAGGGGCCGTTCTGCTCGATGCCGCCGGTGGAGATGATGGCGGTGGTCTTGCCCTCCTGGAGGGCGTCCCGGATCTCCATCCACGTGAGCTCTTCGATCCAGACCGAGTTCAGGGCCTCGATGGGCCGTGGGGTCTTGAGATCCTCCTCCAATTGACGCGCCTGCTCAGCCATGAACTGGGCACGTTGCTCGTCCGTCATCTGCCGCCCCTGCTGGGCGAATACAGACGGCGAAACGGCCGTCAGCGCGACGGCGAGCATGACAAAAGCCTTGATGGGCCGCATTCTGGACGCTCCGGATATGGACATTGTTTCCAAGCACCACATTCTATGCTAGGGACCGCACCGTGGCGAACATGTTGAGAATCGTGACAGCCTGCACCGCACCCGCTTCGAGGACACGGACAAGAGCCGTCTGGGCAGCCCTGTTGACTCTGGCCCTCCCGGGACCGGTGGCGGGCCAGACCTCGGGAGCGGAGGTCACCGTGCTGAGGGCCGCACGCCTCCTGGACGGCACCGGCGGACCCCTCCAGACCCCCGGCGTCGTGGTCGTGGAGGGGGACCGGATCCGGGCCGTGGGGCCCAACGTCTCCATTCCCCAAGGCGCGCGGGAGATCGACCTGGGGGACGCCACGCTCCTCCCCGGGCTCATCGACCTCCACACCCATCTCACCGACGCGGTTGGAGCCCACTGGGAAGAAGTGCTCGTCACCACGACCCCGGCCGAGGCGGCACTCGAAGGGGCGGGCAACGCCCTGACCACACTTCAGTCGGGCTTCACGACCGTTCGGGACATGGGCCCCACGTGGCCCTACACCGACGTGCACCTGAGAAACGCCATCGATGACGGCGTCGTACCCGGCCCCCGCATGCAGGTGGCAGGGAACTACGTGTCCGCCACGGGAGGCGCCGGAGACGCCAGGCAGTTCTCGATCTACGTGGAGGTGCCCACGGTCCAGAACCTCGCCGATGGCGTCGACGCGGTGCGGAAGGCGGTGCGCACGAACTTCAAGTACGGCGCCGATTTCGTGAAGATCCTGGCGACCGGGGCCGTGCTGTCGCGGGGGATCCCTCCCGGAGCCCAGCAATACTCCGACGAGGAGATCGACGTCGCCGTCGAAGAGGCGGACCGGTGGGGTCGATTCGTGGCCTCTCACGCCCACGGCGCCGAGGGCATCAAGGCCGCCATCCGGGCCGGCGTACGCACGATCGACCACGGATCCATGATGGACGACGAGGGCATCGAGATGCTCCAGGCGAGCGACTACACCTACTACGTGCCCACCCTCTACGTGGGCGCAATCGTCGTGCGGGAGGGGGCTTCGCTGGGCATCCCACCCAGCGAGATCGAGCGCTCGCGTCAGATGATGGCCTACCGCAACTCCACGTTCCGTCGTGCCGTCGACGCCGGGCTGACCATCGGGTTCGGCACGGATGCCGGCGTGTTCGCCCACGGCGACAACGCCCGAGAGTTCCAACTCCGGGTGGAGAACGGCCAGAGCGAGATGGAGGCCATCCGGTCGGCTACGAGCGT
>JAHEKK010000591.1 GCA_024638395.1 Gemmatimonadota bacterium
CGTCGTCCGCCGCGCCGGCGAGCGGCTCTCGGCCTTCCTCATCCTCGTCCAAGTCGTCCTCGGCCGCTGCTTCTTCGGCCCGCGGCGCCGAGACGGCGCAGATCGTCTGGTCCGGGTCGAGGAGGTTCTCGACGCCCTCTGGGAGCACCAGCTCTCGCGCCCGAATGGCGTCGCCGATCTCGAGATGGCCAACCGCCACCTCGATGACCTCGGGAATCAGGGACGGTACGCACTTGACCGGCACATCGTGAATGATGTGGTCAAGCGTCCCGCCCTCGTTGCGGACCCCCTCCGGGGTCCCCACGAGATCCAGAGGCACGGACACCTCGATGGCCACACCGGCCTGGATTCTCAGGAAATCGACGTGAACCAGCTCGGTGCGATGTGGGTGGGCTTGAATCTCCCGCACGAGCGCCTGGACCGGGGCGCCGGTCCCCATGTTCAGCTCCAGGATCGTGTTCTCCACGGAGATGGCCTGAAACAGGTTCAGGGCCTCATGGGCCTCCATCGAGACCATGACCGTGTCGTCCTCCCCACCATAGACGACACCGGGCACCCGTCCCGCCCTCCGGAGTTTACGCGCCACGCCTTTACCGGACTCGTGGCGGGCCTCGAGATTCAGTTTCGCTTCCATTCTTGTCCACCGCTGCTTGTTGCGAGCTATCTCTGTTCCAACGAGCCGCCGGTCAACTCTTCATTTCGAAGAGCTGGCTCACCGATTCGTTGGAGTGAATATAGGTGATGGCCCTGGCCAGGAGGGGCGCCACGGACAACACCGTCAACCGGTCGAACTTCTTGCTTTCCGGCACCTGGATCGTGTTGGTCACGACCAATTCCTCGAGAGGAGCGTCGGAGAGACGCTCAACCGCGGCCCCAGAGAGGAGCGCGTGGGTGGCCGCAATGTAGACCGCCCTCCCTCCCCTGTCCTTCAACGCGTGGACCGCCTGGGCCATGGTGCCACCCGTATCGATCATGTCGTCGGCGACGAGACAGGTCTTGCCCTCTACCTCTCCGACGACGTTCAGAACCTCTGCCACGTTGGCGGCCGGCCGACGCTTGTCGATGATGGCGAAGGAGGCCCCGAGCCGCTTGGCGAATCCCCGCGCCATCTTGGCTGAACCCACGTCGGGAGCCACGACGACGAGGTCGTCGAGGTTCTTCTCGCGAAAATAGGTCGTCAGGACCGGCGCGGCGTAGAGATGGTCCACCGGAAGATCGAAGAACCCCTGGATCTGGTGCTGATGGAAGTCGATCCCCACCACACGGTCGGCCCCCGCTGCGGTAATGAGATTTGCCACGAGCTTGGCGCCGATGGCCACCCGGGGCTGGTCCTTCCTGTCCTGCCTTCCATATCCGAAATAGGGGATGACCGCCGTAAGTCGTGCCGCCGACGCCCGCTTTGCCGCATCCAGGAGCAGGAGGAGCTCCATGATGTTGTCCGCGTTCGTGATCGTGGGCTGGATGATGAAGACGTCTCGCCCACGGGCATTCCGGTCGATGCGCACGAAGATCTCGCCATCGGCGAAGTTCTGGATCGTCGCCCCGTCCGCCGATGTCCCCAGTCGCTCCGCGATCTCGTCGGCCAGGGGCCGGTTCGCGCGCCCCGCGAGGAGGAGCATCGGACCGCGCTGGAAAGTGTCGTCCATGGGGGGCGGTGGGAGGAGAAGCGGATTGAAGGAGGAGTTGAACCACAGCCCGGAAAGGTAGACCTGGCCCGGGGGAAGGTCAATCAGCCGGCAACCGGGCCCGCGGCCGACTCCCGCCCACCCCGGGCCGGTCTCAGGAGCCCGGCACCCGAACCCGTACGGTCCGCCGGCTCACCGCTTCCGAACGCCCTGCAGTCCGGACACCGACCACGAGATCCCAGAGCCCGTCCTCTACATCGGGAAGGGCCACGTCCAGGGCGCGCAGGATCGGTCCCGGCGTCTGGGGCCCGGACTCCGTCCAGGATATGGAGAGGGGTTCGCCGTCGTCGCCCAGCCCTACCCAATCACCCATGCGGGAGAAGAATCCGCGGTCCCGTCGCTCCATGAAAACCCGGAGGGACACCGCTTCCGGCCGGTACCCCAAGCCGCCGACCTGAAAAGCGAGTGTAACGGTGTCGTGAGGCGCGACTTCGGTGCCGGGGAGCATTCGCGCCGGCAACTGGTCGAGGACCGTGGGCTCGGGTCCGGGCTCGAGGAGGACCACGTCGGAAAGAGAGAGGACGTCGTCGGGGACCGAGGGGAACTCCAGGGCCAACCGGGTTCGTTGGGCTCTGCGCCCGCCTCTGTCCAGGGCTTCGAGGCTCACCAGCCCGTACCTCCCGTGGTCCGGAGCGGTCTCCACGAGGGCGCTGCCCCAGACCTTCCCCCCACCGACCCCGGCCGTGCCCACCCGGACCTCGCCCACCCCCACGTCGACGTAGAAGCCGGCTCCCCCGTCGGGTTCCACCACGTCACGGGCCGCCGCCATGACGACGACGCCCCCCGACCGCGTGAACCGGGCGACCTGGGCGTCGGGCTGAACCAGAGAATCGACGTAGGGAGGGAGGTACAGGCTCTTCATGCCCCGGCGGTCCAGGATCCAGGGGATTCCCTGGCCGGTGTCGCCCTCGTCGGGCTCCAGGATTCCCCGGTCCGGGAAGAAGCGGAGAGCCGCCGGAGGTTCGTGGCCGATCGCGGACGACGACTGGGTCTCTCCTCCACGAGGCCAGGGCCTTTCCCACGCAACCGTCCACCCGAATCGGATCACCGATTCCGTCAGATCCGGCCCCCACCGCATCTGATGGGGGCTGCGGCTGTCCTCAGAGCTCATCGCATGAGCCCAGCGGCTCATATGACCGGTCCACCGGTCGTTCCCCTCGACGAGAAACAGAGGGTCGGCCCAACGCCAGAGCGTTTCGACCGCTGCATCCCGGCTTGGTTGGGACTCGAGCCAATCCCGCAGATCGCCGTCCAGCAAGGGCTCCG
>JAHEKK010000592.1 GCA_024638395.1 Gemmatimonadota bacterium
CATGGCGCCCGAAAATCCGGCCGAAAGCCCCGACGGATCGGGACAGCTCTGCTGCCCCGCCAGGCTGCCCGGGAGCGTGACAAGGGCCGCTCCGAGGGCGAGGGCCGAGAGCTTCGGCCGCAGGCCCGCTCGGGAGATCACATCGAACTTCCTGAGAACAGGGGCCGCCTCGGGCGCCGACGTCCACGGAAGCGCGGCAGGGAAGGAAACGATCCTTGGCATCTAGGCAACCTCAGAGGATGATGGCCAGGGGAAGCAGGACGACATACCCCAGCACCAGCAGAGCCGGGGCTGCCGAAATCGATCCCTGACCGAGCAGGTAATACCCCAGGACGATCGTGATGGCTCCAGCCAGGGCGAACCACAGGTTCACCATAGAGAACTTGAGGGCCTTCACGGAATCGGAGTTCTTCTTGTTGTCCGTCATGGGGAGAGGCTAACCCGGAGACGGACGAAGGGTCAACCGAGGCAACGGAGACCCTTCACTCGCCCACGTCCAGGTCGTGCTTTTCTATGATCCGGGCCAAGCGAGATCGGGAGATCCCGAGGAGGCGGGCGCTTTCACTCTTGTTGCCGCCCGTCTGCTCCAGGACCTTCTCGACGTGATCCGCGATCACCGCTCCGACCGTGAGGTCCGGCGGCCCCGACGGCTCGGGGGCCGGCGCCTCACTCCCGGGGTTGGCGGCCATGGCCAGCGCCGTACCCATCGAAAGGTGCTCCGGACCGATGGTCGCACCGCGGGCGAGGATGGCGGCCCGGGTCAACACGTTCTCCAATTCTCGGACGTTCCCGGGCCAATCGTATTCGGCAAGGCGCTTCATGGCGGCGTTGGAGATGTAGCGTGCCTTTCCGTGCATCTCCTGCCGGATCTTCCGAAGCAGGTGCTGGGCAAGGACGGGCACATCGCCCCTTCGCTCGCGGAGTGGGGGAACGCGGATCTCCACCACCTGCAGGCGAAAGTAGAGGTCCTCCCGGAACCGGCCGGATTCGACCAGCTGCTCCACCGGCTGATGGGTGGCAGCAATCACGCGAGCGTCGGTCGTCCTGGGGCTCTCACCGCCGACGGGGAAGAACTGCCGGTCCTGGAGCACCCGGAGCAGCTTCGTCTGGAACTCGGGCTTGGTGTCTCCAATCTCATCGAGAAAAACGGTCCCCGACCCGGCCAGCTCGAAATACCCCTTCCGCGAGGACGTGGCGCCGGTAAAGGCGCCCTTCACGTGGCCGAACAGTTCGGACTCCAGAAGGGAGTCGGTCAAAGCCGTGCAATTCACGGCGATGAAGGGGTCGCCCGCATGGGCCGAGTTCAAATGGATGGCCCGCGCCACCATCTCCTTCCCCGTACCGGTCTCCCCCCGCACCAGCACCGTGGTCCGGTTGCGGGAGAGGACCCCGATCATCTTGTAGATCTCGATCATCCGGGGATCTCGCCCCACCACCGCTTCCCGGGACACGTCCTCGTCGGCGTCACTGGCCGCCCGTTCGGCGGCACGGTTGAGCTCCTGCTCCTCCAGGCAGCGGCGCACGATGTCCGCAAGGCGACCGAGTTCGACCGGCTTCGTCACGTAGTCGAACGCCCCCGCCTTCATTGCATCGACCACAGAAGTCATGTCCTCGTGGCCCGTGACCATGATCAGGTCGATATCGCCGGCCGACTGCTTCACCCGTTTGAGCAGCTCGATGCCACTCATTCCCGGCATCTTCAGATCGGAGACGATGACCGAGGGCTGGACCGCCTGGATCTGGCTGAGGGCCTCCTCCGCGGAAGCGGCACCGGTTACCTCGTACCCGATGTAGCTCAGCTTCTCTTCGACGATGGTCCGGTGCTCGTTGTCGTCGTCAACGACCAGGATCCTGCCAGCCATGCTCTCCCTCGATGGGTGGAGTCCAGAAGACGGGGGCGTCGGGAGGCTCTCCCGCCCGAAGCCGCGCCATTTGTTCTCTGCGATAGCGCCTCCGAATCCACACCATCGCGATCAGTCCGACGCTGAGAATAGCCCAGAACACGGTGGAATGGGAAACGACCATGAGCCACCCATACCTGCGCCGGGCCCACTTCCGCCAATCGCTCTCGAGCTGGCCGGCGGTGGCCCCGAACACGGTCCTGAGGGCGTCGTCGAACGAGCGGGCCCGACGCCACTCGTCGAAAAAGCGCTCGAGCCCCCGTTCACCGCTGGAGCGCACGAGATATTCGATCACCGATGCCGACAGCAGGTAGGAGACCTCTGCGTGCTCCCGGCCTGCCGGCCAGCCGATGGTCAGTGAATCGAGGGACGGCGCCTCGTCGAGGGCCAGCGCCACACTGAGTCTCCAGCCCCCGCCGCTCAACCACCCGCCTGCGGCCCACTCGGCGTAGCCCTCGTTGAACCAACGGGGGATCCTGAGGTTCCCCATTACATCCGCCAGGGCGAGGTGGGCCCATTCATGGCGGAGGATCCGGGCTTCCTCCACGGGGGTCGAGGGCCAAAGGCGCCGGCCGGGCAGGATCATTTCCATCCGGTCCGAGAGGGCGACCGCGGCTCCCCACTCGGGGATCCGTGCCCCGACGAGGGCGTCCATCTCGTCCTTGTCCGCCGCAATGGTCACCAGAGGTCGGATGGAAACCTCACCAAGCCCTCTGAGGGGAGGCATGGCATCGAGGATCTGCAGTGCTCGCCTTGCTCGGAGCGAATCGCTGCCGCGGTAACGAGCGACGGCTCTCCGGCCTTCCAGGGTCCGCCAAGCGGCCGACGAGTCCGGCTGGGTGGCCCCGGCGAGAGGACAGGCCAGGATCAGGAGAGACAACGCGGCGGCCACGTGGGGGCGCATCCGCGCGGGGCCTCCTCTAGGAAGAGGCCAGGACCGCCGAGAGCTTCTCCAGCTTGGAACGGGCAACCTTGTTTCCTGGATTGAGTTCCAGGGCGCGACGCCAGAGGAGTTGCGCATACTTCGGGTCTTCCTCGCGGTTCGCGAC
>JAHEKK010000051.1 GCA_024638395.1 Gemmatimonadota bacterium
TGGCGCGCCTGCACCCCGAGTCGCGGCGCGCCGTGCGGGCGCAGAGCCTGGCGGCCTGCGTGATGGTGCCGCTGTACCACCGCGGCGAGGCCCACGGAGTGCTCGGCGTCGGGAGCCGGGAACCGGACGCGGTGGATTCCGTCTCCGACGGGACGCTGATGATGCTGGGCCGGACCATTGCCGCCGCTCTCGCCAGCGCCGGCTACGTCGAGCGCATGCAGCGGGAGGCGGACGAGCGCCGTGCCGCGCAAGAGGCGCTGCGCGAGAGCGAGGAGCGTCTGCGCGAGGTGGCGGAGCACGTGGACGGCGTGCTCTACCTGGCCGACGCGAGCACTGGAAAGCTGCTCTACATGAGCGGCTCGGACGAACGCATTTTCGGTCGCTCCATGCAGCCGGACGGCCGGGACCACGGCGACTATCTCGCGCACGTCCATGCGGACGATCGCGAAGCGCTGCGCGCGGCCCATCGGCGTGCGGCGCGCCAACCCTTCGAGATCGAGTACCGGGTGATCCACGGCGACGGCAGTCTGCGCTGGATCGTCGAGCACGGCCGTCCGGTGCGCGACGCGCGCGGCGACGTGGTGCGCATCGCCGGCTTTGCCCAGGACGTGACCGCGCTGCGCGAGCTCGAGACCCAGCTCCGCCACGCCCAGAAGATGGAGGCGCTCGGCCGGCTCGCCGGCGGGATCGCCCACGACTTCAACAACCTGCTGACGGCCATTCGCGGCGACGTCGAGCTCCTCCTGAAGGACTTCGCGGAGGACGACCCACGCCGCGAAGATCTCGAAGAAGTGTTGGCGGGAGCGACACGAGCCACCGATCTGACCCGCCAACTCCTGGCCTTCGGTCGCCAGCAGATGCTTCAGCCACAGCTCCTGGATCTGGGAGACGTGATTTCGGAGTTCAGCCGTCTTCTTCGGCGAATGATCGGACAGGATGTGCCCTTGGAGGTCCATACCGGCGAGGGCCTGTGGAAGGTCAAGGCCGACCGCACGCAGGTGGAACAGGTGCTCATGAATCTGGTGATCAATGCCCGGCATGCCCTCCCGGAGACAGGCGGTCAGATACAGATTCGCGCCTTCAACGCGCAGCTGGGGCCGGAAGACCCTCGACGCCGGAACGTGATGCGCCCGGGGAGGTACCTGTGTCTGTCCGTGACCGACAACGGCTGCGGCATGCCCGAAGATGTAAAGGCAAGGGTATTCGAGCCGTTCTTCACCACGAAGCCCGTCGGTGAGGGGACCGGTTTGGGACTGGCCACGGCCTTCGGGATCGTGAAGCAATCGGGTGGGTACATCTGGGTCGACAGCGCCCCCGGAGCCGGGAGCACCTTCTCGGTATACCTTCCTCCCGTGGAGGCGGAGAACGAGACCCCGGTCCACGAGGACGCGGCCGTGGCGGAACCAGCACAGTCCAAGGGCGAGACCATCCTGCTGGTCGAGGACGAGAGCGTCGTGCGGAGACTGGCCATGCGAGTTCTGAGCAGGGCCGGATACACGGTGATCGAGGCCGAAGACGGCCCGGCGGCACTGACGGCCTACGATAAGCAGGGGAGGGTGGACCTCCTGGTCACCGACATGGTCATGCCCGACATGGGCGGTAGGGAAGTCGCGGAGACCATCGCGGCCAAACAGCCCGACCTTCGCGTCGTATACATGTCCGGCTACACTGCGGACGAGGTCTTTCGGCAGGCACTACCCTCGGCCCGCAACCGCTTCCTCCAGAAGCCCTTCGCCCCCGACGAACTGACGGCGAAGGTGCGGGAGGTGCTCGATGATCAGGCCTACGAGTCCTGGAGCGTTTCGGGCTGACGCCGGCCGCGGTACACGGAAGGGCTGACCCGGGACGCGGACTCGGATCACCGGCCTTCGGGTGACCCCGTCCGCTTGCGCACGCAACCCGATCCGAGGAACCTTCGAGCATGAGGCTATGGTCGGGTACGAGCGGATTCTCCTACGCGGAGTGGAAGGGCGCCTTCTATCCGGAGGATCTTCCCCAGTCCGGCTTCCTATCGTACTACGGCCAGCATCTGAACAGCGTCGAGATCAACAATACGTTCTACCGGCTGCCCAAGGCCGAGATGCTGGAGAAGTGGCGGTCCCAGGTTCCAGAGGACTTCCGCTTTGTACTGAAAGCCAGCCAGCGGATCACCCACAGGAAGCGGCTGAAGGAAGCAGAGGAGCCGCTGGAGTACCTGGTGTCCACCGCCAAGGGGGCCCTCGGCGGGGTGCTGGGGCCCCTTCTCTTTCAGCTCCCGCCGTACTTCCGTAAGAACGTGGATCGGCTCCGCACCTTCCTCGAAGCCATGCCTGACGGGGTTCAAGCGGCCTTCGAGTTTCGCCACGAAAGCTGGTTTCAAGAAGACACCTACGAGGCCCTCGCTGAAGGCGGGGCCGCTTTGGTCGCGGCCGACACAGGGGAGGGAGACGCTCCCGTCGTAGGTACCACTGGATTCGGCTATGCGCGGCTCAGGAGGCCCGGGTACACGGACGGGGAGCTCCGGGAGTGGGCGGACCGGTTTCGAAAGGAGAGCTGGTCGGACCTCTACGTCTTCTTCAAGCATGAGGATGAAGCGACGGGACCGGCCCTCGCCGCCCGCTTCAACGGGGTCTGGAGCGGGAACACATCCTAGGTCAAGGCGTTATCTACCATGGGACGGCGGTAGCCCCGACCGGCCCGAACATGGTCCCCTACCTTCACGAGCCAAGACACACTCATGATCATCCGCAGCAAACCCAAGAGCCAGCCCGTCTCCTCTGAGATCACAAAAGAGGCAGACTACGTGAGCCGGCGACGCTTCATCGCCGGCATCACGGCGGCCGGTGTCGGCGCTGCCATGATCCCTGCGGTCCGGCGAGACCCCGAGTCTTCGGCGCCTCTGCAGGATGAGCCGAACTCATTCGACGAGATCACCTCCTACAACAACTTCTACGAGTTCGGACTGGGCAAGGAGGATCCCGCCGCCAACGCCCATTCGATGGTGACGAGCCCCTGGACCGTCACGGTGGACGGGCTGTGCAGCAACCCGGGCGAGTATCATCTCGAGGACTTCATGAAGCCGTCCGCCCTCGAGGACCGGGTGTATCGTCTTCGCTGCGTCGAAGCGTGGTCCATGGTGATTCCCTGGCAGGGCTTCCCGCTGGCCGACGTCGTCCGTCGGGCCGAGCCCACCGGCAGTGCACGGTACGTCGCCTTCGAGACGCTCTGGGATCCAGCCCAGATGCCGGAACGCCGCTGGCGGCCCCGGAACGGCTGGCCCTACCGGGAAGGGCTTCGCCTGGACGAAGCGCAGCATCCCTTGGCGCTCCTCGTCACCGGTCTGTACGGGAAGACCCTCCCCAACCAGAATGGGGCCCCGCTGCGCTTGGCGGTGCCGTGGAAGTACGGCTTCAAGAGCATCAAGTCCATCGTCCGGATGACGTTCACCGAGGAGATGCCGGCAACGACCTGGAGCGCCACCACTCCCGGCGAGTACGGGTTCTTCGCGAACGTGAACCCCCAGGTCTCGCACCCCCGGTGGAGCCAGGCCCGGGAGCGCCGGATCGGCGAGCTCCGGCGTCGAGAGACGCTGATGTTCAACGGGTATGCAGACGAGGTGGCCAGTCTCTACGACGGCCTGGACCTGGCGCGCTGGTTCTAGCCGACGTCTGCGCGGGGATCCGGACGCTCAGGGTAGCAGCCCAGCCGTGGACCCCCCTGACGCTTCGGTAGCGAGGGCTTATGCCGCGGCCGACTGAACAGAGGATCGTCCTTCTCCTGAAGGTCCTGATCTGGATGGTCGGCCTGGGACCGGTGGCCTGGCTGATCTACGGATGGTTCCAGGGCAACCTCGGGGTCAATCCGATCGAGAAGGTCATCCTGGTGCAGGGGCGATGGACCCTGGTCTTCCTACTGGCGGCCATGGCCGTCACGCCCATCCGCCGCCTGACGGGCTGGAACCGGGTTGTCCAGTTGCGCCGACTCGTCGGCCTGTTCGCCTTCTTCCACGCCTCCCTGCACTTCCTCGCCTACGCGGGTCTCGACCAGTTCTTCGAATGGCCGTACATCGTGGAAGACGTGATCGAACGGCCGTACATCACGGCGGGGTTCACGGCGTTCGTGCTCTTGCTGCCGCTGGCCGTCACCTCGACCCGTGGCTGGATCCGGAGGCTCGGGAAACGGTGGCAACGCCTGCACCGACTGGCTTATGTTGCAGCGGCTCTCGGAGTCCTCCACTTCTTCTGGAAGGTCAAGGCGGACACCTTCTGGCCCTTGGTGTCTGCGCTTCTTCTGGCGGGACTGTTCGGGATCCGCGTTTGGCACCGCGTCCGGCAGGCCCGGCAACCTCGTCGGGGAACCTCGCCACCGGTCGCGGCGTAGCTCCTAGGACGCGGCGGACCGGATCGGTGATCCCGCCGAGGTCGGGCCAGGGGTGGCGGAGGGATCTGGGAGCAGGGAATCCCGTTCCAGTCTTGAGGGGAAGGTCGAGTTTGACGCGTCCAGTCATCGGGACAGCAGTCGCCGCATCCGCGGTGATGTTGGTCGCGTGGTTCGGCCGCGTGGGTTCCGCAGAGGATCCCGCTCCCCGCGATGCGTCCCGCTTCCTGACCCCCGGCCATCCCTCCCTCCCGTCGACGGCCGTCCAGGATCCGCCTCCCGAATGGCACGAGTTCTACTTTACCCGGGCCGCCTACTCCAGCGGTGGGTTCGGCCGGCGTAGGGCCTCCTGGGCCACCGACTATCCGAAGGCGGATCGTCAGTTCCTCACCGTTCTGAGGCGCTTGACGAACCTGGATGCCTTCGAGAGCGAGAACGCGGTTCTTCTCACCAATCCCCGCTTGCGTGACTACCCCTTTCTGTATGCGCTGGAAGTGGGGTACATGGCCCTCTCGCCGGCCGAGATCCAGGGGCTCCGCGAGTACCTGATGGCAGGCGGGTTCCTGGTCATCGACGACTTCTGGGGGACTCGGGAGTGGCTCCAATTCGAGTATCAGATGAGCCTCGTCTTCCCGGAGCGTACCATCGTCGACCTGGATATGGAGCATCCGGTGTTCAACACCTTCTACGAGATCGAAGAGATCCTGCAGGTGCCGGCCTATGGACGATTTCAGTGGGGCACCACGTCCGAACAGGATGGATACGTTCCCTATGTGAAGGGCATCTTCGACGACGAAGGCCGTCTGATGGTGCTGATCAACTGGAATACAGACATGGGTGACGCGTGGGAATGGGCCGAGCAACCCAACTACCCTCTCCAGTTCTCTACCTTCGCGTACCAGATGGGCGTGAACATGATCGTTTACGCCATGAGCCACTAACGGGGGGCCATGAGCGAGATCTTCGAGTTCCTGTTCAAGTACCGCCCCATCCTCTTCCAGGAAGGGGAGGTCTCTCTGCTGTCCCCGTGGCCCCTTCCCGTGGTCATCGGCGTCGCGGCGATCCTCGGTGTGCCGGCGCTACTCACCTACCTGCGGGCCCGCGGTCGTAGTTCTGCCATGGACCGCGGGATCCTGTTGGCCTTGAGGGCAACCACGCTCTCGATCGTATTCCTCATCGTCATGCAGCCCGGCCTGGTGCTCACCTCGGTGGTCCCCCAACGGAACTTCCTGGCGGTTCTGGTCGACGACTCCCGTAGCATGACCATCGACGATGCCGACGGCACCAGTCGGGCCGAAAAAGCAGCGGCTCTGGCCGACCCGCAGAGTCCCGTGATGCAGGAGCTCGCGGAGCGATTCACCCTGCGCTACTTCCGCTTTTCCTCCAGCACCAACCGCGTGGAATCCCCTGCGGAGATGACCTTCAACGGGAGTGCCACCCACCTGGGGGCGGCGCTCTCGTACGCACACGACGAGCTCCAGGGTGTGCCCGTGTCGGGCCTCGTGGTGATCTCCGACGGCGGCGACAACGCCGATGAGCCGATCGGTGACGCCCTCCTGCCCCTCCAGGCCGTATCGCTGCCGGTCTTCACGGTGGGACTGGGAGACGAAAGCCCCGGGCGCGACGTCCAGATCAGCCGGGTGGACGTGCCTCGTACGGCCCTCGTGGGGTCCTCCCTCGTGGTCAACGTGCTCGTCAACGCAACCGGCTACTCCGGGCAGACCGTGCCTCTGGTCGTCGAGGACTTCGGCCGAATCGTGACCACCGAGAACATCACGCTACCTGCGGATGGGCAACCGCTGGTCGCCCCGGTCAGCTTCACGTTGGAGACCGGTGGTGTGCGGGAACTGACGTTCCGTATCGCGGGCCTCGACAATGAGCGCGTGGTCGAGAACAACGTGCGGGAGTCCCTCATCCACGTCCGGGACCGCAAGGAGAAGATCCTCTATTTCGAGGGCGAGCCCCGCTGGGAGGTGAAGTTCATGCGCCTCGCGACCCGGGCCGACGACAACGTTCAGCTGGTGGTGCTCCAGCGAACGGCGGAGAACAAGTTCCTCAGGCTCAACGTGGACGACGGGCTGGAGTTACTGTCCGGATTCCCAACCACCCGTGAGGAGTTGTTCCAGTACCGCGCCCTGATGTTGGGGTCCATCGAAGCAAGCTTCTTCACTCATGATCAGCTGGACATGATCGCCGACTTCGTCAGCTCCCGCGGTGGAACCCTGATGATGATCGGAGGCCGGCGAGCACTCGCAGAGGGAGGATACAAAGGCACTCCGCTGGAGGACGTCCTGCCGGTGGTGCTGGAAGAGCCCGACGCCTCCTCCTCGCCCACCGATCGTCTGGTCTTCCTGCGGGCGACCCCCACCCCTGCCGGAATCAACCACGCGGCAACGCGGGTTGCCGGGTCGTCAGAAGCCTCCGCCGCCCGGTGGGATTCGTTGCCACCGGTTTCAACAACGAACGGCATTTTCGATCTCAAGCCTGGAGCTACGGCACTCCTCACCGGCGAGGTGGTCGACGGTCCCGGCGACGACCGCGACCGGGTGATCCTGGCTTCTCAGCGCTACGGCAAGGGCCGCTCGGTAGTCCTCGCGGTCCAGGATACCTGGGTCTGGCAAATGGACTCTTCGATCGCCGCCGAGGACATGACGCACGAGACCTTCTGGCGTCAGCTCCTACGATGGCTGGTGGCAGAGACCCCGGACGCCGTGGAGGCGTCGGCCAGTCCGGAGTCCGTGGAGGCCGGAGACCCGGTTACTGTGACGGCCCAGGTCCTGGACGCGGGGTTTGTCGAAGTGAATGGCGCCTCCGTGACCGCCCGCGTTACGTCTCCGGACGGAGGGGTGGTCGAGGTGCCGATGGAGTGGTCCGTCGAAAACGACGGCGAGTACTCGGCCATGTTCACACCGGCGCAGGACGGGATCTTCGAGGTTGCCGTCGAGGCCCGTCGGGACTCGGTCGTCCTCGGAGCCACGGAGAGCAGCGTTCGAGTCGCCCCCTCCGGCGCCGAGTACAGGGATCCGCAGCAAAGACGCCCCCTACTGGAACGGGTCGCCGAAGACACGGGTGGCCGGTACTACACGGCCGACGGGGTAGACGAGCTGCCGGAGGATCTCAGGTTCACCGGCGGTGGCGTCACCGTCACCGAAGAGCGGGACCTCTGGGACATGCCCTTCCTCTTCCTGCTCCTGGGTGGCCTGATGATGGCCGAGTGGGGCTATCGCCGGAGACGGGGCCTGGTATGATCCGCCTTGCTCTGGTCCTCTGCGCTGCTCTGACCGCCGCGATTCCGGTCGCAGCCCAGGAAACCCACATCGTCATGATCGCGGGCCTCGGCGGAGACCCGGAGTACACCAATACCTTCCACGGCTGGTTGAGCCGCTTCGCCGACGCGGCTTCCGAGAGGTACGGCATCGAGCGAAGCCGGATCCACTACTTCGGGGAAGACCCCGAGTTGGATCCGACAGCCATCGTGGCCAGGTCGACCGCCGACAACATTCGTGACGGCCTGGTCGCCCTCGCGGAGAGCCTGGCCCCCGAGGACCAGGTGGTGTTGGTCATGGCGGGGCACGGAACGTTTCGCGACGGCGTTGCACGCTTCAACATCCCCGGCCCGGATCTGACGCCCCCCGACCTGGCCACACTCGTCGACGGCCTGGGCAACCGGCCGGTCACGGTGGTCAACATGGCCACCGCATCCGGCCCGTTCATCGAGGCCCTGTCAGGACCCGGGCGCATCGTGATCACCGCGACACGCACCGGACGGGAACAGAACTCCACCCGGTTCGGGCTGCACTTCGTGGATGCCTTCGCCTCCGAAGGCGCCGACCAGGACAAGGACAACCGGGTGTCGATGCTCGAGGCCTTCAACTACGCCGTCCAGGAAGTGGCTCGGGAATACGAGGGTGAGGGGCAGCTCCTGACCGAGCACGCCCTTCTCGACGACAACGGTGACGGTGAAGGCTCGGAGGACCTCGATGGCACCGAGGACGGAGCTCTCGCCCGGCGGGCCTTCCTGGCCTCGGCAGTGACGGGTCCCGACACCCGCGCCATGACCCCGGCGCTCAGAGCTCTCCATGCGGAGAAGACGGCAATCGAGAGCAAGATCGACGATCTCAAGGGCGTCAAGGGACAACTGCCTCAGGACCGGTACGAGAACGAGTTGGAGGCCCTGCTCATCGAGTTGGCCCTGAAGAACCGGGAAATCCGGGCCGCCGGGGGTGGGACTTGAGACAGGGGATCGGCATCCTGGCGCTACTGGCGGTCTGCTCCGGGCTTTCGCCATGTGATGCCGCCAGCCAGACGGCCACGACCGCCGAAGGGCTCCAGGCCCTCAAGCGGGGCGACTACACGGGCGCCGTTCGAACGCTGTCGCCCCTGGCTCGTGACGGAGATTCGTCCGCACTTCGGGGCCTCTTCTATGCCCACTATGAAACCGGGGCCCTGGACGAAGCCGAAGCTGCCGCCCGGCAGGGCGTGGCCTCCCGGACCCCGGGGGCGGAGGCCCTCCTTGGGCGGATTCTCATGGACCGGGGACAATTGCAGGAGGCCAGGACAGCGCTCCAGGCCGCCGCCGAAGATCAGACACCGGGCGGCGCCCAGGCCCGCCTCAACCTGGGTATCCTGGAATACACGTACGGGGACCGGGAGCAGGCGTACCAACTGTTCGACTCCTTCATCGACTACTACAACCAGAGTCGCCGGCTCGGATACGAAGATCTGGCGACCGTCGGCGCGGCCATGGTCTACTTATCCCGCCGCGTACCCGACCTGGCTCACGACGCCCTGCGGGCGCTGGATGAAGCCGAGGCCGCCGGGGCCAGGGACCACCGCGCCCGACTGGCCACAGGACGACTCTTCCTGGAGCGCTATGACGCGCCTCAGGCCGCGGAGTCCTTCAGGGCCGTCCTGCGTGAAAACGAGGAACACCCGGAGGCTCTTCAGGGACTTGCGATGGTGGCTCAACTGGAGGGCGGGGGGGACCCTCAGGGCCTCCTGGGAGCGGCCCTGGAAGGCAATCCGAACCTCGTCCAGGCCAGGGTTCTGCTGGCCCGGACTCGGCTCATGGGAGGAGACCGGCAAGGGGCGTTCGACGAGATCGACAAAGCGCTCGAGGTCAATCCTGCCGACCTCGAGGCATTGGCCACGGCGGCGGCCATCCACCACCTGACCCATGACGCCGCCGCCTACCAGGAGACCCTGGGGCAAATCGAATCGCTGTCCCGGGCTCCGACACGGGCCTACGAGCTCATGGCCGAACTCAGCGCCGATCATCGCAAGTACGCCGACGCCGTGGACTTCGGGGGGAGGGCCGTGGCAGCCGACTCCACTGCATGGACGGGCCTGGGGCTCATGGGACTGAATCAGGTTCGTCTCGGTCAGGTCGCCGCCGGCAGGGCCAACCTGGAAAGGGCCTTCAGCGGCGATCCCTTCAACCTGTGGTTCAAGAACACGCTCGATCTGCTGGATACCTTCGCCGAGTACCGGATCATCGAGTCGGAGAACTTTCGCTTCGTGCTCCATGAATCGGAGGCCGATCTCCTGGGGCCGTACATCGCCCCCCTGGCCGAGCGGGCCTGGTCAGAGATGTCGACGCGGTACGGATACCGGCCACCGGAGCCCATCCGGGTCGAGGTCTACCCACGGCACGCGGACTTCTCCGTGAGAACCGTCGGCCTCGTAGGCATCGGAGCCCTGGGGGTGAGCTTCGGCCCGGCTCTGGCCATGGACTCACCTTCGGCCCTTGGGCGGGGTGAGTTCAACTGGGCCTCCACGCTCTGGCACGAGATCGCTCACTCCTTCCACATGGGCGTCTCCGACAACGAGGTCCCGCGGTGGTTTTCCGAGGGGCTGGCGGTGCATGAGCAACGCAAGGCCAACCCCAACTGGGGCCATCAAGCAAGCCCGGGATTCGTGAGGGCACTGGCACAGGGGGAGCTCCGGCCCGTAAGCGAGTTGGACCGCGGATTCTCCCACCCTCGGCGCCCAACCGAAGTCGTGGAGAGCTACTACCAGGCGTCGCTGGTCTTCGAGGTAATCGAGGAGGATCACGGATTCCCCGCCATCGTCCGGATGCTCGAGGCCTTTCGCCGCGGGTCGAGCAATGAGGAGGCGTTTCGGAGTGCCCTCGGTGTGGAACTGGAAGACTTCGACGACGAATTCGAGGACTTCCTGACGGACCGGTTCGCGGCCGCGATCCGCTCGGTCGGCGGCGAGGCACGTGGCCCCATCGCCGACTTGAGCTCGGCAAGGGCTGCCGTGGCGGACGCGCCTGGCGCCTTCGGGCCAAGGATGGCTCTGGCGACCGCGCTGTACCGCGACGGACAGGTCCTCGACGCGGCCCGCCATTTCGAAACCGCGCTGGAGCTCTTCCCCCAATACGGCGGACCGGATGGCCCCCACTGGTTTCTCGGACAGATCCGGGAAGAGCAGGGCCAGGCGGAGCTGGCCGCCGAGCACTACCGAAACCTGCTGGCACTGAACGAGAACCACTACGATGGTCGAAAGGCCCTGGCCAACGTGCTCGTATCACTCGGCCGGCTCGGACAGGCCGCCGACGTGATGGCGGAGATCCCCTGGATCCATCCCTTCGAGATCGACGATCACGTCCAGCTGGCCGAAATGCTGGAAGCGCAGGGGGATCTGGCGGGCGCCGTAGCGGAGCGGAGAGCGGTGGTCGCACTCGAACCGGTCGACCAGGCCAACGCCTACTTTCTCCTCGCCCGAACGCTCCACCGCGCGGGGGATCCGCGCGGCGCCAGGAGCGAGCTACTCAGAGCCCTGGAGATCGCGCCCAACTATCAGGACGCACTGGAACTGTTGTTGGAGCTCCGGTCGGGAACGGGGCCCTGATGACCTGGAGACGGCTCGGAGGGTGGGGATTCCTGGTGACGGCGGGCGTCGCGTCGGCCTCGGCGTGGGGCATTGAAGACCGTCCACACGCCGCCACCGCGCCTCCAGCCGACGCAGCCGAGCCGGCCGCAAGCGTGGCCGAGGCACCCCAACAGGAGTTCGGCAACGTTCCCTACGACGGTGACTTCACGTTCGTGCGGGTGCGCTTCAACAGCGGACGTGGCGGCGGCGGGTTCGGCCGCCGAGGGGGCCGGCAGCCGCCGTGGGCCCACGACTTCCCTTTCGCCGACAACAACTTCGTCAAGATCCTGGACGAGGTAACGTACATCCGTCCTCATCTGGACGGCACCAACGTCATCGAGGCTCACGACCCATTACTCCACCGATACCCGGCCGCCTATGTGTCGGAGCCGGGCACGTGGGCGCCCACCCAGGAGGAGGTCGACAACCTTTCGTCCTACCTGACAAAGGGCGGCTTCCTGATCCTGGACGACTTCAGGGGGGAACGGGAATGGCAATGGGTCCAACAGATCATGAACGCC
>JAHEKK010000593.1:0-1501 GCA_024638395.1 Gemmatimonadota bacterium
CGGTCATTCTCGTTCCGGACGGGAGTGAGGACAGACGGACGTACCAGGTGTCCTACCGCCGGCTTCGGGTACTCCGGGTGCTCGCGATCGTCTCCGCCGTCATCCTCGTCTTCCTGATCGGAAGCTGGGGCTTCCTGGCTTCTCGCAGCGCCAGCGTGGGGCCCCTGGAGGCCACCGTCGCCGAACTCCGCGCCGAGCAGTCCCGAATTCCGCTCCTGGTGCAGCAACTGGACGAGTTGGAGGCCCAGTATAGCCACATTCGGTCTTTGTTCGCCCCCGGCGCGGCCCCGCGCCCCGGCGAGATCTGGCTTCCCCCGCCGGGCGGAGGCCGACCTGGCCTGCGGGAGGAGGCCGGGGAAGAGGCGCTGCCCAACAGCTGGCCCCTTACCGAACCCGGGTTCATCACGCAGGGTCGCTTCGAGGGGGAGTCGGGCAGCCATCCGGGGCTGGACATTGCGGTCCCGACCGACTCCTATGTGAGGGCGGCCGGGGCTGGAGTCGTCCTCGAGGTGGGTGACGACCCGACGTACGGCCGCTTCGTCCGGCTCGACCATGGAAACGGATACCAGAGCCTGTACGCGCACGCTACCCGGACCATGGTCACGCTGGGAGAGACCGTGCGGAAGAACGAGGTGATCGCCCTGAGCGGCTCGACCGGGCAGTCGACCGCGCCCCACCTGCATTTCGAGATCCTTCGGGACGGCGTGCTCGTCGACCCGCTGGAGCTCGTCACACAGCCCTGAGGAGGGCTTACATGGCATCGAGAAGCAAGTCCGAGGGCGGCACCCCACCGGAGGCGGTCATCTCCGTGATCGGTTCCGGAATGAAGGTCACCGGCGACATCCAGACCGACGGTTCCGTGAGGATCGACGGGACGATCGAGGGTGACGTTAGGGCCGGGAAGTCCGTGGTCATCGGGAAGGGCGGTCTGGTGGAGGGCAACATCTTGACGCAGGACTCCGTGCTCTCCGGGCGAGTCACCGGGTCCGTCGTGGCCGAGTCCCGGCTCGAAGTGCAGACCACCGCCGTCATCATGGGTGATATTCAGGCGCGGCGGATGCAGCTCGAGGAGGGCGCCACACTGCAGGGCCAGGTACTGGTCGGAGAGAACGCGGCGCGACAGCCTCGGTCGGCACCCGGTGGGCCGGGCTCTGCGTCCGAGTCCCCGCATGTCGGTTCCGGGGGCAGCGAGCCTCGCCGACCGGCTTCCGATCGTGGATCGATGACCGAGCCGCGTTGAAATGTCCACCTTTGTGGAAAACCCGCGCCTCTGCCCGTCGCCAGGCTGTTCCATCGCCCCTATCCACCTGGGAACAGCACTTTTCCCCAGTAGTTTTCCACATTCTTCCACATTCGCCGTCCCCGCTCGATGAAACTAGAATCGCTGCTCCAGTACCTGGCGGGCTACCTGGACCTGGAGAACGTCCCGGACTACCCGCCCGCCCACAATGGCCTCCAGGTGCAGGGACCTGATGAGGTCACGCGCCTCGGGTTCGCGGTG
>JAHEKK010000593.1:1511-2941 GCA_024638395.1 Gemmatimonadota bacterium
GCCATCGCGCTTGCGGCTGAAGCCGAGTGCGATCTGCTCATTGTCCATCATGGGATGTTCTGGGACGGCGGAGTTCCGGTGGTCGGGCGCCGCTATCGCAAGCTGCGGGCCCTGCTGGGGGCCGGCATGGGACTCTACTCGGCGCACCTGCCCCTGGACGGGCATACCGAGGTGGGAAACTGCGCCGTACTCACAAGGGCCCTCGGATGGGAGCCGGCTGGGCGATTCGGCGAGTTCGACGGCTACGAAATGGGCGTCTGGGCGGAAACCGACGAGGATCCCGACGAGCTGCGGGACCGGATTGCGGGGGTCGTGGGCGGGGACGTGCGAATGATCGACGGGGGTGCCGGGCGGATCTACCGCGTGGGTGTGGTCACGGGAGCGGCCTCCTCACTCATCCCCGACGCCGCGGAGGCCGGGCTGGATGCCCTGCTGACCGGTGAGGGACCGCATCACTCCTTCCACGATGCCGTGGAGTACGGGGTCACCGCCTACTACGCCGGACACTATGCCACCGAAACCTGGGGCCTGAAGGCGCTGGCCTCGCATCTCGAGGAGCGCTTCGAGCTTCCCTGGGTATTCCTCGACGATCCCTCAGGGCTTTAGTCGGATCAGCCGCCGGGGCGCTGGGCATCGCGGGCCGCTCGGAATTCAGAATCTGCATTCCAATTAGGCCACTCCTCCGATTCGGCGATATCGAGGGCCAGTCGCAGCGCCAATGAGGCGTGCTGCACCGCACCGTCGTACACCCAGGACTCGTCGTACTCGTCCTCCGGGGTGTGGTACTTGGTCGCCACATAGTTCTCTCGCAGTTGGTCTCCCCAACCGCGTGGCTTGCCCCGGAAGGACCAGCCGTGCTCCACGTAGAGCGACGGAACCCCGGCCCGTGCGAAGGGGAAGTGGTCGCTGCGGAAGAACAGCCCGGCTCCCGGGTCGGCGTCCGGGGCCAGCATGATCCCCATCTCGACCGCGCGGGGCTCCACGAAGGCTCCGAGCTCGCTCCGGTTAGCGCCCATCACGACCATGTCGTCTGTTTCGCCCCAGAGGTTGATACCGTCGATGTTGATCTCGGCCACGGTCTGAGAGAGTGGGAAGAGCGGAGACCGCACGTACCACTCCGCGCCCAGCAGTCCCTGCTCCTCCGCGCCGGTCGCGATGAAGAGAATGGAGCGCTCGGGGGCCTCCTCTCTCTCCGCCAGCGCCGCCGCCATGGCCAGCAGCCCGGCGGTCCCGGACGCGTTGTCATAGGCGCCGTTGTAGATCCCGTCGCCGTCGATCGGCTCACCGGCTCCCAGGTGGTCGTAGTGGGAGGTCACGGTCACGATCTCCTCCGGTCGCTCGGAGCCGGGGAGCAACCCCACGACATTGCTGGTCTCGACCCGACGGACGCGGCTGCGCACCGCGGCATCGACCTCGACCCCGGTGAAGAC
>JAHEKK010000594.1 GCA_024638395.1 Gemmatimonadota bacterium
GTCGGTGGATCGGTAGACGCCGTCGCCGTGACTCGTGGTGACCCCCCGGGGGGCGTGCTCGCCCATGCCGGCGTACACGACGTTGGGATCGGACGGTGCTACGGCAAGGGCCCCCAAAGACGCCGTGTTGAGGAATCCATCCGAGACGTTGCGCCATTGGATCCCCGCGTCGGTCGTCTTCCAGATTCCACCCCCCACGCCCCCGAAGTAGTACGTAGAGGGATCACCCACTACCCCGGTAGCCGCCACCGAGCGACCGCCCCTGAAGGGACCGATCAGGCGCCACTCCATGGTGGAATAGAGCTCGGGGGATACGTCGGGAGCCTCCTGGGCGGTGAGGGGAACCGAGGCGCCCGTCACACCCAGGAGGAACAGGAAGATTGACCGAGATCGGAGGACGCTGCTGGGACTCTTGGCCTCCCCCGAGGCCTCCGGAGGCGGCGCGTCCGGGAAGGTGGGCGCGGTGCCTCGATGCTCTGGTGTGGCGTTGCGGCAGGATGGCTTCACGACAGGCGCTCTGGATTTGCGGAACGTGGAGGCCAGCGGGCTGTGTAGGGCAACCCCACGACTGGGGCCGTTCCGGCTGGAACTCGTTGGGCGCGGAAGGTGGTGGGCCCATCGGCCTCGGGGCAAGCGTGGGGGATTGCTTCCAGAGACCCTGGAGCTCTCCTGGATGGGCCTCCCCCCACTGAGGCCCTGCGAAGGGAAGAGTCCCGAGTCCCGCTCCACCGGCACGTCCCTTTCGTCCCGCCCGTGGCGGCGTGGAACGGATCGGTGCCGCCCTAGGGCGTCGCCAGGACCTTCCGGGTTTCGGCGAACGGGCGGCCGTCGATGGACGATAGGCTGTACCCCATATCCCGCAGGCGGGCGCACGACGCCTGATGCACATCCCGGCCGTGGGTGGCCAGGAAGATCATGGGCCGATGCTCCTCCAGGGTAGCGGCCCCTCCAGCCAGGACGTCGTCCTCGGCACCCTCCACGTCGATCTTCAGAAAACCCGGCTCGACGCCCGCCTCCGCGACCATGTGATCCAGGGTGGTGAGGGGGACCGTGAGCTCTCCCTCTTCTGAGATATGTCCCCGACCCCGGCCCTTGCCCCGGGTGAACCTTACCTCCCCCTGACGATCCCCGACGGCCGCCTCGAGAATCTCCACGTTGGTCAGTCGATTGGCCGCTACGTGGCGACGTAGGAAGGACGCGTTGAGGGGCTCGGGCTCACAGGCCAGAACCCGTCCGGAAGATCCCACGACCCTGGCCGCCAGAAGGGTGTAGTAGCCCACGTTGGCGCCCAGGTCGATGACCGTCGCTCCGCTGCCCACGTGCCGGCAGAAGACCTCGGTCTGATCGGTTTCATACGTTCCGGCGAAGAAGCGGCCGACCTTGCCCCCCGCCGCCGGAGCCCAACGATACCCCCGCAGCGGCCCGGCGATGATCGGAAAGGCCAGGGCTCTCGACATGGATCCTGGATTCATGGAGCAAAGGTAAGGCGGTTGGTTCGCCGGGGGGGATTGCCTTCCTGCCGTTTACGGCGCCGACAGGCCTGAGCGGAGCTTTCCTAGGGTTCGAGGATCGGCGCGGGTAGCGCCCGCGCGGTTGTCGTACCGTCTCCCAGTTGGCCGGTGTCGTTGAGCCCCCAGCAGAGGACGTTGGCCTCGGACGAGAGTGCACAGCCGAATTCCGCTCCCAGCGCCAGGTGGTCGATGGACTCGGACGTCTCCACGGGAACCGGTGTCAAGCCGCACGGCAGATCGCCGCCCTGTTGGCAGGTGTCCTGCGACATGCCCCCGAGCTGGCCCCAACGGTTGGCGCCCCAGCAGTAGGCTTGTCCTGCGCCGTCGATCCCACAGGAAAAGGTGCGGATGTTGTTGGCGTTGCTGCTGACCACGGCTGCGAGGTTGGTTAGACCCGACACGGGAACCGGAGCGGCTGCTCCATCGGTGGAGCCGTTGCCCAGCTGCCCGAAGTTCAGTTGGAGGGCTCCCCAACAGTGGGGGTTGCCCTGGGCGTCCAGGCCGCACCCGTGGGTGACGCCCGGACTCAGCCGGGAGAGGTCGGGTCCGTCCGGGGAGACGGCATCGCGGCTACACGGATCCGTGAGCGGATGCAGCGTATCGTTGTTCGCGCATTCGTCCTCGGATGTGGTGCCCAGCTGCCCCAGCCCGTTGGTACCCCAACACACCGCGGGTCCCCCGGTCCTTCCGCCACAGGTCTGGTAGAGCCCCACGTCGACCCATGCGTAGCCGCTGCCCTTTCCGCTGGACCTCGGGACCCCCATGCACGGCCACCGAGCCTCGAAGGCAGGTGCCGTGCACGTTGCCGGGGCTCGGAATCCCAATGCCACATCCCAACGGTCGCCCCCCCAGCAGTGGATCTCTCCGGAGCCGTCGAGGGCGCAGAGGTGATATGCACCGACGCTGAAGGATGTCCACTTGGCGCCTCCATCGACCGGAACTGGAAGCAAGGCGTTGGAGATGCCGCCGTTGCCGAGCTGCCCCATTTCGTTGGTTCCCCAGCAGAAGAGCTCGCCCGGCTCCGTCATCGCACAAGAGTTGTCTCCACCTGCGTCGATCAGAGTGAACCTTTCCTCCGTCTGAACCAACGTTGGACTGAGGACGGGATCGGTACCCGGTACGCCGGCCTGCCCGGTGCTGTTGCTGCCCCAGCAGTAGACCCTTCCCCGGTCCGTAAGGGCGCAAGCATGCGCCCGCCCCGCCGCCACCTGCGTCCACGTGCCGGAACCGGCAGGCGGCTCGGTGGGCGTATCCGAGCAGGCCACCGCCAGGACGGTGGCGACCAGGAGGAGGCCGCGACCCGGCCGTGCCCGGGGGTCGCGAAGTCGATCTTCTTCCGAGGGTAGAGCGCCGGTTCGACGGGAAGATTTCACTTTTGTCCGGTCCTGGCGGGCGTAGAGTCGCTTGCGGGTCCAGAGAGCTTACCC
>JAHEKK010000052.1 GCA_024638395.1 Gemmatimonadota bacterium
CGGCGGGATTCCGTTTCGTCCAGGGATTCCCTCAGCGCCGCCAGGAAGCGGTCCACGTCTCCTTCGCCGAAGACCAGGGGAGGCTTGGTTTTGATCACGTTGGCGTGGGGGCCGTCGCGGCTGCTCAACACCCTCCTCCGCTTCAGAGCCTCCACCACCGCCTTGGCCCGGTCAGGGTCCGGTGTCTTCCGATCCGGATCGGAGACCAGCTCGGCTCCCAGGAAGAGGCCCCGTCCCCGGACGTCTCCCACCACGGCCCGTTCCGCGGCAATCTCCCTGAACCCCGCGAGGAGCGATGCCCCCAAGGATGCAGCCCGGGCCTGGAGTCCCCGGTCCCTGATCTCGGAGAGAACGGCTCGCGCCACGGCGCAGGATACGGGGTTGCCGCCGAATGTGTTGAAATACTCCATGCCGTTGGCGAACGACTCGGCGATGGCCTTCGTCGTGGCGACGGCGCCGATGGGATGTCCGTTCCCCATGGGTTTCCCCATGGTCACCACGTCGGGGCGGGCTCCCGCGGCCTCGAAGCCCCAGAATGCGTCGCCCAGCCGCCCGAAGCCCACCTGGACCTCGTCGGCGATGCAGACGGCGCCCGCGGCCCGGGCCGCTTCGAACGCCCGGGAGAGGTAGCCCTCCCACGGAACGATCTGGCCGGCACAACTCAGGATGGGCTCCGCCATCAGGGCGGCCGGGCCGCCCGGAAGCTCGTCCAGTGCCTGCTCGAGGCCTTCGAGGGCCTCTTCTCGGGTACGCCGATACGGATCGGGGGTCGGCGCGACGGCAACTTCCGGGGATCCGCCGGCACCTCCGGGGCCGTCGAACTTGTAGGGGCTGACGGCTACGAGTGCCTCCGTATTGCCGTGGTACCCCCCCTCGAGGACCGCCACGCCCCGCCGCCCCGTATGGGATCGAGCCAACCTCAGCGCCAACTCGTTGGCCTCGCTCCCGGAGCAGACGAAATAGAGAACCTCCAGGGCCTCCGGCAGCGTGGCCTTCAGCTCCTCGGCCAGGGCCAGGATTTCGTCGTGGAGATACCGGGTATTCGTGTTGAGAACGCGGCCCTGGGTTTGGAGGGCATCCCAAACGCGCAGATTGCCATGTCCGACGTGGGCCACGTTGTTGACGGTGTCGAGGAAGTTCCGACCTGAGGCATCGTAAAGGTACGCGCCTCGCCCCCGGACGATGTGGAGAGGCTCGTCGTACGCGAGTGACAATGACGGCCCGAGAGTGCGGGATCGCCGATCGCGAAGCTCGGACGCCCGGTTCAGCCGGGACATGGCGGACCACTCGCCTTCTTCACCCGAGAGGCCCGAAAGGGCGGACGGATCCGGAGAGACCGCGGTCCAGACGGAAACGAGTCCCGGTCGAGCCACACCGGGGAAACCTGCCAGCCGATCCGGGGCCCAGGCCGGTCCGTGGGTGGACGACAGGACGAGTTGGAGGTGGAGATGGGGTGGCCACCCACCATTCCCCGGACGGTCTCCCAGCCATCCGATGACGTCACCGGCTTGTACCCCCTCTCCGGGCTCCCGGTGTTCGAGGGTCGCGGGGTCCAGGTGGCCGTAGAGCGTGTAGAAAGGCGGTTGGTTCTCCGGCTCGTGGCGCAGAACCACGGTGGGCCCGTAGTCCAGGTGTGCGGCGTTGTCCCGCACGGTCTCCACCGTTCCCTGGAGTACGGCCCTGATGGGTGTGCCCGGCGGCAGGAAGAGATCCATCCCGATGTGGATGGTGCGGGCTTCGTCCACGGGATCGGCCGGGGCGTCGAAGAGTGGGTCGTCGTACACGAGCCGCGCCTCGCAGTACCTGCCCACACCCACGGTGGCGCCGGCGGCTTCCATGTGCCCAACCACCCACCCGTCGAGAGCCGGGCCGTTGGGAACCAGGTCCGGGTGGGGCAGGTCCGGGCTCTCGACACCGAGATCGACCCGTGTGGGACGGGTCAGTAGGTCAGGGTCAACGGGTGGGGCCTTCGAGGCACCGGCGATCCATCGGGTCACGGCCGACAGCATGGCGACCGGCGTCTTGCCCACGGCTTGGCGAATCCGGCTTTCCGCCAGGTGCCAATCCTCCGTCAGGAGAACCTGCAAGAGGGCCCGGGCCGGTGCTTGGCTGACGGAGAGGTACTCGTTGTCGGGCTGGTCCCGAATCTGACGGCTCTGTAGGGCAATGGACAGACAGAGACGAAGGGCAGCCAGGGGAAGCAGGGCTGCGCATTCCTCATCGGTGAGGTCGATCTTCCGGGCATACCCTCGGACCAACTGGCAGGCCCGATCGACAGGATCATTGGCCCCCATCATCAGGTACGCCGCCGCCACGGCCGGTTCAGCCGCGCGCCAGCTCCGGACCATGTCGCCGAAATCGATCAGCCCCGTGACACCGGGGGACGCATTTCGGATCCCGACGAGGATGTTGAAGTCGTTGACATCGTTGTGGATGACCGCGGCCGGGAGCTCGCCCTGGAGGGGGTCGATCCACGCACGGGCCTTTGCCAGGGCCCCCTCCACCAGGGGGCGCGTTGCCGCGTCTACGTCACTCAGGCCCCCTGCGACCGTCTCGAGGGCCTCGTCCAGCCTCCACGGGAACGGCCGATCCAGGGTCGGGTGGTCGAAGGCTGCCAGGGCCAGGTCGACCGTGCCCAGCAGTTCCCCCAGCTCCACGATGAGAGCCGGCCGGGGCGTGGCGGTTGTCGCCCAGGGAGACCCGGGAAGAAAGCTCAGGCAAAGGGGGGAGTGGGGCGCTCCGGCGACGACCAGCGAGGGGAGATGTACGACTCCGGCCCGGGACGCGGGAGGGACCGGGACGGGTACGCGTCCGCCCAGTCCGTTCAGATGGGTCAGCGCCGAGCGCGTCAGGTCGAGGATCGGCAGCCGGTCCGGAGGTGCGAGCTTGAGCAGGCGCGCCTCGGCCCCCTCGCCAACCTTGAAATTGAGGTCGAACTCCCCGGGAAGGGGTTCGACCGGACCACCGAGCCCGAAGTGCTCCCGGGCGAAGCTACCCACCAAGCGCAGCGTTTCAGGCTCGCGGATCAACGCGTTTCCGGCCAGGTCGCGGGTATCCGGGAGGGCCTCATCAAGCCAGGGCCCCTTGGCCGGCGGGCCGGATCAAGACGGGGCGCCCAGCGACCGTGCCACGGAGGCCAGGCGTGCCCTGGCTTCGTCGGCGACTTCCTCGATGGCCCCCGGCACTCCTTCCCCCATTCCCGCGCCCAGCATGTCCCTGGGGTCTACGATCCGGACGGTGGTACGGCCCCCCTCCGCCTCGTCCACGGTCACGTTGCAGGGCAGGAAGAGACCGACGTCGGGGGCCTGGGACAGGGCCCGATGCGCGAGGGAAGGGTTGCAGGCCCCCAGGATCGTATAGGGGCGAAAGGGGGTTCCCAGCTTCTCCTTGAACGCGTCGTCGATATCGATGCGCGTCAGGACGCCGAAGCCCTCGGCCTTGAGGGCCTCCTGAACCCTCTCGATCACTTCTTCCCGCGTCCCGCTCAATTCCACCGTAAAGGGGCTTTGCTCCGTCATGGATAGGGTCCTCTCCTCGTATTCAACGGCTAGTTTTCGTACGCTGGTGCCGTGGGGCGGGGGGGGCAAGAGGGAAGCGCCTTGTAGCTTCCTCATCAAGCCGTCACCCCCTCATGTCTTGGCAGAACTCCCCACACGGATGCGGGGCCGTGTCCGACAGCCCCTACGAAGGCCCGGCGCGAGGCTCCTCGTGGAAAAGGAGGATTGATGAGGACCGTAATCGGAATCGACTTGAGTCGAGAGGGACTTGCCGCAGGTGATTGGGTGGCTCGTTGGCTACTGCCCGAGTCCGACATTGCCCTCGCCTACTCAGTGCAGGTGCCCCGGGGCCCCCGCTTCACCTCTGTCCACGACGAGGGGCACGACGAGATCGTGGCGTTTGCCCGTCAGGAGGCGGCGCGGGCCCTCCAGCCGCTGGTGCACGAATATGGGCCACACCGAACCGAGGTTCTGGTCGGGGAGGGACCTCCGGCGGAAACGCTACTGGCCCTTGCCCGCGAATGGGGCGGACAGGCGGTGGCGGTGGGGCCCCATGGTCACAGCCCTACACCCCTTCGCTTCCTCGGAAGCACGGCAGCCCGGCTCATCCGGGTGAGCGAGCTGCCCGTGGTGATCGTCAGGGACGCCAAGGCACGGGTCCCCAAGCGCATCCTGGTGGCCTTGGACGACGGTGGCCTCGAGGGTGCGGTCCTCGGTCCGGTGCTCGCGCTGTCGGAGGCCCACGGGGCAGAGGTCCTGGGCGCGTACGTCTACGAGACGCTCCTGCCGGGACTCCCGGCGGCCGGCAAGCCGTCGGACGACGACGCCCTCACCCCCACCCTCCGGGAGGCCGCCGAGGAGTGGCTGACGGGGGTCATGGATGAGGGCGGCCTGCCTCCCGGGAACACGGGTACACGGGTACGGGCCGGCCATGCGGGAGAGGAGATCTGCGCCCTGGCCCTTGCGGACGACGCGGACCTCATCGTCATGGGCACTCACGGTCGCCCCCTCGCCGGGCCGACCATCGGAAGCGTGGCTCGCTACGTGGCCGGGCACGCCCCCTGTCCGGTCCTGGTCGTTCCCCGGGGTCGCTCAGCTATGGGGTAGTCGGTGCCTCAGTCGTCCGTAGGTCCACGCCCCGAGAATGGCACTGGCCAGCGCCACCACCATGACTGAGAGGCCGTTGCCGATCAGGACATAGATGGGGCCCGGGCAGGCACCGAGGAGCCCCCACCCGAGGCCGAACAGGATCCCGCCGATCCAGTACTGGGTGCCCGGGGGCGTCCAGGGCTGTGCCGGAAACTCCATCGGCCGGCGGATCATCGACCGGATGCCGGACCTTCGCACGAGCCATATGCCCATCGCCGCAACGGCGACCGCCGACCCGATGATGCCGTACATGTGGAACGCCTGGAAGCGGAACATCTCCTGGATCCGGAACCAGGAAATCACCTCGGACCTGGTGAACACGATTCCCAGGTAGAGGCCCAGCACCAGGTAGGGTAGAAGCGATTCTCGACGGGCCGGGGCGGAACTGGTCGAGCCGCTGGTGCCGGACCCGGTTGCCTGGCCGCTCATGGCAGCGCTCCGAGGATGGGGGGCAGAAGGAGGTGGGTGGTGACCAGGCCGCCGATGAAGAAGCCGAGAACCGCTACCAGGGAGGCCATCCGGAAGCTGGCGAGGCCCGAGATGGCATGGCCTGACGTACATCCGTTGGCGTATCGGGTGCCGAATCCCACCAAGAACCCCCCCCCCAGGATCATCACGATCCCGGGCACTGTCAGGAGCGTGGACCAGGAAAAGACCTGACGGGGAGCCAGACCCCCCAGGTTCACGAGGCCGAGGCCGGCGAGATCCGCCTGGGTTTCGAGGGAAATGGCCACGGCTGTCTCCGGCGCCAGAAGATGACCGATGACGCCGCCGCCGATGAGGCCTGCGGCCATGGTCAACCGCCAGCCACCCTCGGTGCGCCACGCGTAGCTGAAGTACTCGAGTCCCCCCGGCACGGTGGCGGCGCAGATGTCCCGGAACGTCGAGGACACGCCCCATTTCCGCCCCGAGTACAGGTAGATCAGGGGTACGACGACCCCGATGAGAGGACCGGCAACGTACCAGGGCCAGGCGCTGTATGGATCCATGGAATCACGTCCTGCTGCGTAGGAACGGGAGTGGGCGTTCCCCCTCGGGCACGGCCGGTGGAGGCTGGCGACGACCGGGTGGGTGGCGAGAATGATACGGCCCTCGGGGCTGGCTTCAAGGACCGGCCCAACGGCGGCTCCCGAGCTCCGGGCCCGATCTCAGCCGGTGAGCCCACTCACCAAGGCGCCGATGGCATAGGCCAGCCCCGCCGCCACGGCGCCCACGGTCAGCATCTCGGTCCCGCCCACCCACCAGCGGATGTTGGTCACCATCGTCCGGGCGGCTCCCACCACGAAGAGGGTGGCCAGGGTCAGCGCCACCGCAGGAGCGAAGGCTTTGTCTCCCGCCAGAAACACGTAGCTGACCAGAGGGAGAGCGCCCGCAGTGACGAAGGCCAGAAAGGTGGCCGTGGAATGCCGGATCGGGTACGGCTCCCTCGTCGTGTCGCCAGCGGCCTGACGAGCCGCTTCGTCCGAGCGGATCGCAAGGAAATTGCTCGCACCCATGGAGAAGCCGTCGGCGAGGAGGTTGGCGAAACCGAGGATGAGCACGACGCGGGCCGAGAGGGAGGCTCCCGCAACGCCGGCGACGACGGCGAACGTGGTAATGATCCCGTCGTTGGCTCCATAGACCAGGTCACCGAGGTAGTGACGGGCGATCGCCTTGAGCTCCGTCGGCTCGTGGGCCGCCCGTGCCTCCGCGTTGTCCTGCTGGGGAAGATCCATGTGGAAGATCCCTGCCTTTCTGCCGGTGTCTGGTGAAGTCGACGTGAAGGTGGGGGATCTCCCCACTTCAGATCAGCCCACCGCCCCTCGCTGGTGCCGCGGGCTCACCCTCAGACGCCGAGCTCCGTTGATGCCAACGTCCAAGCGCCCCGGGCTCTACGCTCGGAGCTTGTCCTACATCCGCTTCTGGAGCTCTAGATGATGGTATTCAAACGCATGGGACTGCTGGTGTCACTCACGGTTGCCGTCGCCTCTTGTGGAGTGACCGTTCGAGGGGGCGCCGACTACCGCCCGGACCTCGACCTCGCCCCCTATCGCACCTTCTCCTGGGGCGAGCCCGACGAACTCCCCACCGGTGACCCCAGGCTGGATCACAACCCCTTCTTCGTGGATCGACTCCACGAGGCCATCGAGAACGAATTGAGCGCCCACGGAATCAGGCGCGTCGAGTCGAACGCAGACCTGCTTGTTCACCATCATGCCTCGGTGCGAGACCGTGTCCAGGTTTACGATCTGGACCGGAGTGCCGGCTACGATGGGGGAGACCACAGGCCCGCCGCAGAGGTGTTCCAGTACGAAGAAGGGACGTTCCTGGTGGACATCGCGGAGAGATCGAGCCGTGAGATCGTTTGGCGGGGGTGGGCCCAGGCGGACGTTGAATCCGCCCTGGCGGACCCGGACCGGATGCGGGATCTGGTCGCGGCGGCCGTCGCGAAGATGTTCGAGGGATTCCCCGTCCGCCCGTCGCTCCAGTGACCCGCTGGACTCCCGGGTCCGGGGCCCGCGGGCCGGAGTGGCGTGACCCGCTGCCGAGGATGAGGCGGCCCCCCCGCCGGAGAGCTCGATCCCCCGAAGTGGGGTGGACGAGGGGCCGCCATCCCGCCCCGGGGGAGCTTCACCGAATCAGGAACGACCGAGTCGGGCAACGACCAGGCCGGCGGCGAAGGAGGCCACGACGGCCCAGCCCACATGGCGCCGGGCGAATTCCGTCAGGTCTTCCGCGAACGCGTCATAGTCGTTCTTGCGCAGGTACCGGGACGCTTTCTCAACCTGTCCCGCCGCCGCTTCCCCTCGCGCTCCCAGGTGCGCACCGGCGTTCTCTACCGATTCCGATGCCTCCTTCAGTGCCGCGGATACGCGGTGGAGTGCAGCGCCGACGTCGTGGGCTCTGGCATCGACGAATTCGGTGGTCCGATCCTTCGCGGATCCCAGGCCTTCCTGAGCCTTCACGGTTCCCGCATCCAGAGCGCCCTTGATCCGTGAAGCTTCTCGCTTCTTCCCTCCCGTGATCGCCATTTGTTCCTCCTTCTTCTCTACGTCCGCGCTATGCCTCGGCCGTGGGGTTCAGAATCGCCGAACACGCCCGAAGCACGTCGAAGCTCGTTACGATGCCCGCCAGACCGTCCGGCCCGGTCACGACGGCGCGATGGATCCTGCGTTCCGACAAGAAGGCAGCCAGGAGGGCCACCGAAGTGTCGGCGGGGACCGTGAATGGGACCGACGTCATGATGTCCTTGACCATCACCTCGTCGAACGAAGCCGGATGCTCCTCGAAGGTGAGGGGCGTCCAGGCCCCTGCGTACGTGCCGGCGTCCCTGAAGAACGAGGGCACGTAGTCCGGGAGGGACTCCTCCTCCGCCGGGCGTTCCCAGCGGGCCTCGCCATCCGGAGGGGTCTCGGAGGCCAGGCGCACGATGTCCGTGGCCGAAACCACCCCGACCAGCTTGTTGGCGGAGTCGACGACCGGGACTCCCGAGATCTGGGAGTCCGAGAGGACATGCGCCAACTCCCGGATCGAGGTGTCGGGTCTCACGTGGATCACTTCCTTGACCATGATGTCGGCCACTGTCTTCACGTTACCGCTCCAGGTTGGAGGTGGACTCGGGTCTCTTTAGAGGCTCAGCATGATGTGAGAGCCACCGGTTGCTTCCCGCTGATCGTCCTCGGGTCGGAACGTCAGTACGGGTACGCGGGTCGTCCGGATGACCTTGTCGGCAACGCTGCCGAGGGCGAGGCGCCCGAATCCCCCCCGCCCGTGGGTGGCCATCGCGATCAGTTCGAATCCGTTGGAGCCCGCGTAGTCCACGATTGCCTGAGCCGGATGCTCGGAGACGGACACCTCGGTGTGGACCTCACCACCGCTCTCCTTCGCCTTCCAGGCCATTTCCGTCACGTAGTCCTTGGCGTGGGCCGTCGCTTGCCGGAAAAGATCCTGGTTTCCCTGGACCGTGTCCGGTAGATAGGGCGAGACGAAGTGATATGGATACTGCACGACTCGCATGAGCGTGAGGTCCGCGTCGTTGCCGAGGAGAGCCCTGGTCTTCCCGATGGCCGCTTCCGCAAGTTCCGATCCGTCGAGCGGGACCAAGACCTTCCGAAGGGGGTCGCCCGCCTGGTACGACGGTTCCTCTTCCTTATCCAGATGCAACAACAGAAGGGGGACCGTCGACGTCCGCAGAAGGTGGTCAGCCATGCTTCCCAGCCACGCCCTGGTCACAGGTCCTCGGCCGTGGGTGGCCATGACCACCAGGTCCGCTTCCGAGGACTCGATGAAGGCTTGGAGCTCCCGGGTCGGTACGCCCACAAGCACGTGGGTCTGGGCCACCACCGAGGGTGGTAGCTTCTCCGTCAGCTCCTCCAGGTAGCGCATGGCCCAGTCCCTGGCGAGGGCTTCGTACTCGGGCACCGAGAAGGGTGGTGCCCCTTCCACGGCGGTCACCAGATCCAGCGATCCGTCGCCCACCAGGGAGAGGGCGACGGCGAGCGCGTCTTCGGCGAACTTTGACCCGTCGAGGGGAACGATGACTCGCGATGGCATTTGCTCTTCTCCTGAACTGGGGTTCCGTTCCAATCTCGGGCTCCGAGGGCCCTGTCCCTGGCAGGCATGGTCCTAGAGGCCGGGAAGAAAACACGTATGCCGGGCCTGGGGAATCTCCCGGCTTTTGTGTAGGGAATTTCCTTACAGAGGAGCCTTTACGGACATGACAGCATTCGAATCCGAAGAGCCGGCCTCAGGCCTCGGTGGCCATGAGAAGGCGGACCGCAGTCGAGTTGGGGCCTCTCGGAGCATCTGGAGATGACGCGACAACCACGGGAGGGTCCTGCGGACAGGCTGTTCAGGGAGGTGTTCACGGCAGCACCCGACGGTATTCTGGTCGTCGGACTCGACGGCACCATTCGATTCGCCAACCCACGGAGTGCGGAGATGTTCGGGTACGCCCATCCCGATCTGGTCGGCAGTCCCCTTGACCGACTGATCCCTGGCCGAAACCGGGATCGGCACCGGGGGTACATGGCGGAATACGCCAGACACCCCGTTGCGAGGCCCATGAACGCCGGTCTCGAGTTGCAGGCCGTACGGGCGGACGGCTCCGAGTTTCCCGTCGAGATCAGCTTGAGCCCGGCTCGCCTGGACGACGGGCCCGCCGTCGTGGCCATGGTACGAGACGTGACCGAAGCGGCCCGGCTTCGGGCTTTCGGGGCCGGGACTCTCAAGGCGGCAGAGAATGAGCGACGCCGGATTGCCCAGGAACTCCATGATGATACCGCTCAGCGCCTGGCGGCGGTGAAGCTGGCGCTCAAGCGGATGCAGCAACTGGATCCCCACGAAGTTGCGGGCTTCTGCGATGAATTGCGATCGGAGATCGGTGCGGTGGCGCTGGGTGTCTCCCGCATCGCCCGCGGCCTCATGCCGCCCGAGCTTGAACGGATCGGAGTCGTCGAATCCGTTCGCATATGGTTGAGCAACCGTGTCGGAGAAGACGGTCCCGCCGTATCTCTCCAGGCAGACCCGGTGGATGCCTTCCTGGACCGGGACCAGCGGCTGGTCCTGTACCGGATCGTCCAGGAAGCCGTGTCCAACGTGGTTCGTCACGCCGCCGCGTCTTCTCTCCAGGTCAAAGTCAAAGACGGCGGTGGCGTGGTCGAGACGATCATCCAAGACGATGGCGTGGGCTTCGATCCGGGGTTTCGCTTCGAGAGGCTGGGAGGGCTCGGGCTCATGGGGATGCGGGAGCGGGCCACCATGGTTGGCGCCCTGCTATCCGTCGGCAGTCGGCCCGGTCACGGGACGCGAGTGCGAGTGGTGATGAAGAAGTTGGAAAACAAAAGAAAAGGCGAAAAAGATGGCGTCCACAGTTAAGATCTTGCTCGTAGACGATCATGTTCTCTTCCGGTCCGGCGTACGGGCTCTGCTCAACGACGAGATCGGCCTCGAGGTGGTGGGCGAAGCCGGTGACGGCGAGGAAGCCATCGACAAGGCGAGGAAGCTGAAACCGGACGTCATGGTCATGGATCTCTCCATGCCCGACACGAATGGGTTCGAGACCCTCCGGCGCCTCGCCGCGTTGGGATCCGACGTGCGAGTCCTCGTGCTCACCATGCACGGTCCCGACGAGTACCTCCTGCCGGCTCTCGATGCCGGCGCTGCCGGGTTCCTCTCCAAGACTTCGGCGGACGATGACCTCGTATCGGCCATTCGCATGGTGGCGCGGGGCGACGCCTATCTCCCGTCCGGGGGGGCCCAACTTCTCCTCAACCGGTTCAAGAACGGCACGTCCGAACCCCAGTCTTCGACGGAGGCCAAGCTGGCCGAGCTGAGCGCCCGGGAGGAGGAAGTCCTCGCCTTGACCGCCGAGGGGTTCAGTTCTTCGGAGATCGGCAAGAAGCTCTTCATTTCACCGAAGACCGTGGATACCTACCGCACCCGCATCATGAAGAAGCTCGACTTGCGTCACCGGTCCGAGCTGGTGCGGTTCGCCCTGAAATCCGGATTGCTCCGGGACGTGTAGTGCCTGGCCCCCGCCGGGTTGTCCGGCGGGGGCCGGAGGCCGTCCCCGGACAGAGCCGGGAGCGGGGTGGACGTCCGGGATCGCCCCCGTTCAGTTCCGGGGGCCGGCGGTCCACAGGCGACTCCAACCGAGCCCCCGGCCCACTCCCATGGAATTCCTCTCCCCTGTTACCAAGCCCGTCGCGTCGGCGATCGCTCTGGCCCTCCTGTGGGCCATCGAGGGGGCGATTCCCATGTTCGAGGGGCGTGAGGGGCGGGAGCGGCACGGCGCTTCGAATCTGGCCCTCGGCCTCGGCAACGCCCTGCTCGCGTCGTTTTTGTTCGCCGGTGCCACGCTCTTCGTGACGGAGTGGGCCCGGGAGCAGTCTGTGGGGCTCCTCCATTGGCTGTCGCTGCCGGCTGCCTGGACTCTCGTGGGAGCGGTCCTACTCCTCGACCTGTGGCAGTACCTGTGGCACCGCATGAACCACCGGATTCCCGTCCTCTGGCGTTTCCACGCCGTGCACCACGCGGACGATTGATTGGACCGAAGTTGTGACTCAGGCTT
>JAHEKK010000595.1 GCA_024638395.1 Gemmatimonadota bacterium
GCGAGCAGGCGGTCCGTGTAGCCGGCGAGCGGGCCTCGAAACCACGGATCCAGGGGGATGGCGAACCCCTGTTTCCGCCGCCGGAAGACCTCATCGGGGACCAGACCCTTCAGGGCCTGGGCAAAAATCCACTTCCCTCCGTCGCCGCGGATCTTGAGCTTCCACGGGATCTTCGCGGCAAGCTCGACCATTTCGTGGTCGAGGAGGGGTACGCGCACCTCGAGGGATCGGGACATGCTCATCCGGTCGACCTTCGTCAGGATATCACCCGGGAGGTAGGTCATGAGGTCCACCAGCATGAACCGGGTCGCGGCATCGCGGTGTGCCGTACGGCGGAAGGCGCCTCGCAAAGGCGCCTCGATGGGTCCCATCTTTCGCGCCAGCTCGACATTGGCGACGCCGCCTTCCCTGGGATCGAGGGAAGCCGCCACCATCCCGGCATAGCGACCCTCCAGCCCGCGGCTCAACTCCAGCACCCGATTCCGGCCGAGCGCTCCCTGGGGCATGCTCCTCCCCAGGGCCCTCAAGGTGCGGCGGACCACGCCCGGAAGGGGAAGGTTCCTCGACAGGACCGCCCGGTATCGGTCGTACCCGCCGAACAGCTCGTCTCCGCCGTCGCCCGAGAGCGCGACCGTCACCGTTTCCCGGGCCAGAGCCGACACCAGCAGCGTCGGTACGGCGGACGAGTCGGCGAAGGGCTCTCCGAAGCCGAGGGCGATGGACTCGAACAGGGCTTCGATGTCGGCGTCCACTCTGACCATGTGGTGGTCCGTGCCCAGAATGCGGGCGACCGAGGCGGCGTGACTCGATTCGTCGTAGGCACCGTCGAGGAAGCCGATGGAGAAGGTCTTGGGGGGCCGGTCCATCAGTTGAGCCATCTGAGCTACGACGGCCGACGAGTCGACCCCTCCGGACAGAAAGGCTCCAAGGGGCACATCAGCGACGAGGCGCCGCTCGACAGCCGTCGCCAGAAGGCGCCGGATCTCGCCACGTGCGGCACCCTCATCGAGGCTTGGGTCTTCGTCGAACAGAGGGTTCCAGTACTCCTTGACCACCAGTCCGGAAGCTCGTGACCAGGTCGCCAAATGCCCGGGAGGGAGCTTCCCAACGTCCTTGTAGATCGATCGGGGGTCCGGCACATAGCCGAGTGCAAGGAAGTGCCCGACAGACTCCGGGTCCACCTCCGGATCGAATCCAGGTAGCGCTGCGAGACTCTGCAACTCGGAGGCGAACGCGACCCCTCCGGACGACCGCAGATAAAGCGGCTTGATGCCCAACCGGTCCCTGACGAGGAGGAGGCGACTCCGGGTTCGATCCCAGAGGGCGAAGGCAAACATCCCGTTGAGGTGCCCGACAAGACCATCTCCGTGCTCCTCGTAGAGGTGCACGATACACTCCGCATCCCCTTCGGTCCGGAACGTGTGCCCCCTGGCCCTCAGCCGCGCCCTGATCTCTCGGTAGTTGTAGATCTCTCCGTTGAAGACGAGCTGAATGGAGCCATCTTCCGACGTCAGAGGCTGCTCGCTACCCATGGGATCGATGACGCTCAAGCGCCTCATCCCCAGTGCGGCCGTCTCGTCGACGTAGAAGCCGCTCCCATCGGGGCCTCGGTGAACGACCGCATCGCACATGGCCCCCACGGTTCGATGGAAGGCGTCCGGGGAGCCCGGGAGGCCAGCGAAACCGGCGATGCCGCACATCAGGCCGGTGACATCGGTCGTCGTACGCGATTTCCCTGGGGCGACGGGTGGCCGGACGCCGCGAGCGCGTTGAGCTCCCTTCGCGCCTGGCGCGTGACGGTCCAGATCAGAATCATCAGGAGGTACAGGAAGGAGACCCTGTGGTACGACCCGAAGATGCCGGCACTCAGGAACCCGGCGATGCCGGCCTGGAGAATCCGAAGCTGGTGGGCGTGCAGGGGCATGACTCCCACCATCCGCTTCCGGGTCTTCTCGGACTCCGTGAGCAAGGACGCCAACATCCCGACGAACAGGAATAGCCCCACGATGCCCGTCTCGGCGAGGACGGCCAGGTAGGTGCTGTGGGCGTCCCTGGCCCCGAACCCGGGTCCTCCGGCCCTGTCGTACTCTCCGTGGACCGCTGCGTAGGCGCCCTGCCCGATTCCGGTAACGATGTGGTCCCCCGCGATTTCGAGGGCAATTCCCCAGACCTGGAATCGCTGGGCTGCAGAACCCTGATCCTCCAGCGTATTGAGGTTCGACGTCACCCCGCCCCTGTCGCCGAGCCCGCCAACCTGAGCCACCACGTCGGTCAGCTGCCCCAGTCGACTCCATGCCTGCTCCGGTACCACGACTACGGAGGCCACAATCACGGCGGCGGAGGCAAGGATCACCCTCAAGCGCGGCCTCCGGACCCGGATCCGTCCCCAAAGGGCAATCGCCGTGAAGACCATCATACCGACAAACCCACCTCGGGACTGGGTCAGGGCGACGAGGACCGGAAGCACCATCAGGCACGCCTGTGCCCCCTTACGGATCCAGCCCTTCCGCTCAGTCACGAACAGGGCGCCTGCCACGGCCATCGCCATGATGCTGATGGTCGCGAGGTCGTTGGGATTCTCGTAGACGTAGTTCCAGAGCGCCCGGCCGTTCAAGGTGTACCCCCGGGCGAAGTTGATGATGGTGCCTCGAGCCGGATACAACCCATACCCGAGACAGACCAACGCCATCAACAGGCGAACCTGGGCTCGCGACCGGAGGGCGTTCACGCCCAGGAAGACGATCAGGCAGACCTTGACCAGAACTTCGACCTCGGCCGCCACGAGGTCGGGGTGTTGGGTTGTCAACAGGCCGGTGGCAGACCACGCGACCCAAGCAGCCAGGAACCCGGCGAACCGGGGAAAGCGCAACGGTGCGACGGTCACGAGTCCGAGGAGGCCCAACAACACGGCCGGTTGCCCCAACCCGAGCTGAA